>DASXBC010000236.1:0-4951 GCA_036406355.1 Solirubrobacterales bacterium
CGGGCGAGAGCTCGCGCTCGGTGTCGAGGCCGCGCAGAGTCGGGCGGCCGGACAGCACGATGATCAGCTCCTCGTTTGCCTGGTGGATGTGAAGCGGAAAACTCGAGGCGCCGGGGGGAAGCTCGTAGAGCGAGGTGCCGAGCTTCTCGCACCCGGCCTGCCGTCCCAGCCGGGCTCGACGCCATGCAAACGGTGGACGGTCGAGGTCCGCGTCCCAGTGTGGTTCGTAGACGTTCGCCACTCCGCAGGAGCGTATCTCCTGATCGGCGACCCGAGTTGCGGTGCCTGGAAGCAGGCGTCTGAGCCCGGGCAACGACGTGCTCGCTCCGAACGAGGAACGGGAGCGCGGCGCTCCCGCAGAGTGCGAGAGGGAGCAGCGGGAAATCGCACCGCTGTCATGGGGCGGGCTGGACTCGAACCAGCGACCGACGGATTATGAGTCCGCTGCTCTGACCAACTGAGCTACCGCCCCGGAGTTCCCGATTATCGCTTCCCATCGGGGTTCGCTGCATCGGCGCCTGGGGCGCCGCAGACCGTCGAACGGCTCCGTGGACCGGATCGTTGCCAGCGGCTCCGCGATTGCCGCGTGTCGAAGGGGAATCGGGCCGATCAGCTTGATTCGGAAGAGGCCACTCGCTTAAGCTCGTCGCATCCGGCGGATACCGCTTCTCGTCCTCTGTCTCCTGGCGGTCCTGGCTGCCAGCGGATTCGCTGCGCAGCCAACTTCCGCAGCCGTAATGCTCGGTAGCGCTCTTGGAGTCGAACCGAACGTCGAAGACGCATGCACCGATCTGGAATCCGGCCGTGGCTGCATCGCCGTGAACGAGGTGCTTCCAGGGCGCCAATTGGCGGCCCCGTTCGATGGAGTGATCGTGCGCTGGCGCACCCGCCTGGGAGCGACGACGGATGCCCAGACGATCCGTATCCGTGTCTTGCACCCACTCTCTCCTGAAACTTTCGAAATCGTCTCCTCGGGCTCGCTCGAATCGATCCCCGAAGGCGCCGCGACCTACGGATTTGCCGCCTCTCTGCCGATCGCCGCCGGCGATGAGGTCGGCCTCGAGTCGGAGTCGGGCAAAACAATCGTCTACCAGGCGTCTCTCGCAGAAACGCACAGCATCGTCTTCGCTCCTGACGGAATGGCTCTTGACGGCTCGTCAACGGGCATGCCTGTCTTCGACAACCCCGGCCTGGAGGCGACATTCAATGTCGAAGTCGAGCCCGACTGCGACCACGACGGGCTTGGAGACGAAACCCAAGATTCCGATCTCCCCCCCGCCTGCAAACCGCCGCCGCCGACACCGGCGACACCGTCCAACGCCATCACCCTCGGCAAACCGAAGTTGAACAAGAAGAAGGGGACCGCCAGGCAGCCGGTCACCCTCCCCGGCCCGGGCACCCTGACGCTGACCGGCAACGGCGTCGTCGAGCAAACGACCTCGCCGACGGCCGCAGGCACCGTGAACCTGTTGGTCAAGGCAAGGGGAAAGAGGAAGAAGAAGCTGACCAACGCTGGAAAGGTGAAGATGAACATCACCGTCACCTTCACCCCAACCGGGGGCACCCCAGGCAGTCAGAACAAGAAGCTCGTCCTGAAGAAGCGATTGCAGTAGGCCGTAGGCTGGGGCCGATGGAGCTACCGCAGAGCGCGCGGGAGATGATCGAAGCGGGTGCGCTGGGTCACCTCGTCACCCTCAACGAGGACGGCTCGCCGCAGGTCACCTGCGTCTGGGTCGGGATCGACGGCGACGATCTCGTCACCGCGCACCTGAAAGCCGACCAGCGCAAGATCCGGAACGTTCGTCGCGATCCGCAGGTTGCGCTCTCCTTCGAGGGCTCGGAGATCCAGCCGCCGGGCCTGAAGCAGTACCTGGCCGTCCACGGGCGGGCTTCGGTGGAGGAGGGCGGCGCTCCGGAGCTGTTGCAGGAGCTTGCGCACGTCTATCTCGGCCCCGAGGTCAGGTTCCCTCCGATGAGCGACCCTCCCCCGGGAGTGCGGCTCCGGATCGAGGTCGACCGCGTCGGCGGGATCGGCCCCTGGGCCTGAACTGCTCGACGGAAGACCTCCGGGGCGTTAGGTTTGGACCATGCGCCGCTTGCGCGTGGCCCTGTTTCTAGTCCTCCCGATCGCGGTCACCGCGGTTCTCCTCGCCGGCTCGGCGGCAGCGGACAGCACGCCGAACTTCCCGCCGCTGCCGCCGATCAACATCCACCTCCCTCCGCCGAAGGAAAAGGCGGTTTTCGACGTCGTCATCGAAGGTGAAGCCACCGACGAGCTCGAATCGCAGCTCTCCGGCGAATCCGGGACCTGCCTCTTCACGGAGAACGCGACGGTGAACGAGAACCTGACCTACCAACGCGGCCGGGGCGTCACGGTCGAATTCGATCGCTACGGCAACGAGGCGATCGTCCACCGATCCGGCCGCGAGACCGATGCCTCGCTCTCAGCGAAATTGACCCAGAAAAAGACGGCGACCGGGGGCAGCAATGCATCGCCCTCACACCCACCGCTGCCATGCGACGTCCCACCCGTCGACCTCTCACAGAACGCCGACTGCAAAAAACCGTTCCACGACGACGGGAAATTCCTTCTCGCCTACGAAGACGGCGGCTTGCTCCTCACGGTCGGGCATTCCAACGGCCTCTCCGCCGTCTTTGATGAGAACAAGTGCGGCGAAGATCCTCAGACCGGGATCACCGCCTCGTCCCATAGGGCCTGGCCCACCCAGCCACCGCTGGAACGTTCACCGCTGCCGATCAAGAAAATCTTCGGCAAGAAGCATGTCCTCGTCGTCCAGCTGCGCTCATCCGACGTCGGAAAACCGACACACGAAAAGCGCGAAACGACGGGTGGGGCGTTGAAAGGGTTTCAGATCGAGACGGCGTTCAACAAAGCGACCGTCCGCCTGATCCGGCAGGGCCACTGACGGCGCCGACGGCGATCAGGCGCTGAACAGCTGGGCGAGGGAGCGGCCGACGTCCGGCGGCTCCTCCTTGCCCTCCGCTGCCGCCGCCGCACCGTCGGAGAGCGCCTTCGCGGCGTCGGCGATCTGGTGCGAGCGGCCGCCGCGGATGACGCCGGTTTTTTTCGCTTCGGCAAGATCCGATTCCATCAGCCCCGCGAGCTCGGCGAGGCGGCGGAGGCCGACCGCGCCGGCGGTCCCGCGCAGGGCATGGGCTTCGGCGCGCAGCGTCTCGAAATCCTCGGTCTCGGTCGCGAGCCCGGCTGAGATCACGTCGCAGCGCCGTTTCGCCTCCTCGGCGAACGATTTCAGAAGCTCTGGATCGGGCGCGGTCGTCTCGCTCACTGGGCCACCTTTTCAATTTCCCGGGTCATCAGGTCGACGCCGAACGCTCCCTCGACCTCTCCGGCGATTTTCCCGTCCCTGCCGATCACGAAGAGCCACGGCTCGCTCGGCAGGTGGTAGGCGCGGACCTGGGGCCTCACGCCGTTGTTCGGATCGTTGTCGTTGTAGATCTCCATGTGGATGAAGTTGACCTTGTCTCCCCATGTCTGCTTGACCTGCTCGGCCACGTCCACGACCGGGCCGCAGACCTGACTCTGGCAGAACTGAGGGGTCGCAAACAAGAGGGCGATCGGTTCCTTTCCCACAACATCGGCGAAGTCGACCTTGTTCTGGGTGTCCGGCGGGACCCTCGTGGTGATCTTCGAGAGGTCGCCGCCGGCCTCGGCCGCGGTCGGCGTGTGGATGATCGGTGCGGGATCTCCGACCCTCGGGATTTCGGTGAATTCGCCGACGATCGCGCTCGGCAGGATCGCCCCCGTGAATTTGCCTGATTCTTCTTCGATCACCGCGGCGACTCGCCACTCGCCGTCGCTCGGGAAGTCGAGGTCGGCGCTGTAGACGACAGTTGCCGCGTCGGGGGAGTCGGAGGTCGAATCGGCGCGGAAGGCGGGCTTGGTTTCGAGCGTTTCGATGCTGGCCGGGAAGGGGCCCATCGCCGGTGCTTCGAGGGCTTCGTGACGTGCCCGGGCGATCGCCCCTTTGCGCTGTTTTTTCGTTTCCGCTGCCGGTCCTTCGAGCCTGGCTTTCGGCGGCGGCGCCTTCGAGATGTAGAGCGCGACCCTCGCATCGGCGATCTGGCTGCGATTGTTGTGGAAGACGCCGAAGGGGTAGCGGTTCTCGCCCCTGTAGAAGACCAACGCGGCCGGCGAGACGACCACTTCGGCCGGGCCCGAGGTCCCTTTCACGACTTCGGCGAGCGACCTCCCGTCGGGGTTCGGGAACACGCTCTTCGGCGGAGCCGGCCGGCTGACGGAGGCTTCTTCCGCGGTCGAGGAGGTGGCGGAGCTGCCGCAGGCGGCGAGCAGCGCCGCCGCCGAAAGCGCGCAGGCGAAAGCGGATGTGACGCGGGCAAGACGAGCGAACATCGGGCAGCGCATGTTATTAGGGTGCGCTCAACCGGAATCGAGCGCGAGGAGAGCGACTTGGCGGAGAGAGCAGCGGTGATCACTGGGGCCTCGAGCGGGATCGGGCTGGCGATCGCCCGGGTCCTCGGCGAGGAGGGATATGCGCTGACCGTCTCCGCGCGGCGCCCCGAGAAGCTCGAGCAGGCCGCCGAGAGCCTGCGGGCCGACGGGCTCGAGGTGCAGAGCGTCGCCGCCAACATGACCGATGAGGACGACGTCGTCTCCCTCTTCGCCAAGCACAGGGACGCCTACGGCCGCCTCGACGTGCTCGTCAACAACGCCGGGGTCGGGATCGGTGCGCCGATGGAGGAGATCCAGACCAAGTACCTCGACATGCAGCTCGGGGTCAACCTGCGGGCACTGATCATCGGCACCCGCGAGGGCCTGCCGCTGCTGCGCCAGGCCGGCGCCGAGCACGGGAAGGCGCTGATCGTCAACACCGCCTCGATCGCCGGCAAAGGAGGCCAGGCCTGGCTCTCGATCTACGCGGCGACGAAGGCGGCGGTGATCAACTTCACC
>DASXBC010000237.1:0-3519 GCA_036406355.1 Solirubrobacterales bacterium
GCGGCTGAAAACCTCGGATCCCTCGCTCGAGCAGGCCTCGATGGACTGCGGCGCGGGCTCGCTCCGGACCTTCTGGCACGTCACCCTGCCCGGGCTGCGGGTGGCGCTGCTGGCGGGCTGCCTGCTCGGTTTCACCCTCTCGATGGACGAGATCGCGGTCACCTACTTCCTCGCCGGGACCGAACCGACCCTGCCCGTGTACGTGTGGGGTCTGCTGCGGTTCGGTTTCACCCCCGAGGTGAACGCCGCCTTCACCCTGATCGCCGGCGGCTCGCTGCTGCTGATCGGCGTCGCCGGCGTCCTCCTCTTCTTCTCCGGCCGTAGGCATCGGCTGCCGGAGGAACGGCGTCAGGGCGGTTTCTTCTCCCGTCGCGGCCGTGGCGCCGAGCAGCCTGCCGAAGTCCCCTCCAGCACCGCACCACAAGGAGCCTGACCATGCGCTTTGCTTTCTTTCTTCCGAACTTCGGCCCCTTCGGTGATACCGAGGCGCTGATCGAACTCGCCCGCGACGCCGAGGTGTCCGGCTGGGAAGGGTTCTTCATCTGGGACCACATCCAGCTCGACGGCGGCGACGCAATGGGCCCGATGGTCGACCCCTGGGTTGCACTGACCGCGGTCGCCGACGCGACCTCGAGCCTGCGGGTCGGAACGATGATCACCCCGGTTGCCCGGCGCCGGCCCTGGAAGCTGGCGCGGGAGACCGTAACCCTCGACCGCATCTCCGGCGGCCGGCTGACGATCGGCGTCGGCCTTGGCTTCCCGCCCGAGGACGAGTTCGGGACGTTCGGCGAGGAGACCGACGACCGGGTGCGGGCGCAGAAGCTCGACGAGGGGCTCGAGATCATCGACCGCCTCTGGAGCGGCGAGAGGTTCGACTACGACGGCGAGCACTACACGATCTCCGGGGCCCAGTTCCAGCCTCCACCGATGCAGCAGCCGCGGATCCCGATCTGGTGCGGTGGCTGGTGGCCGAACCGGCGCCCGTTCCGCCGCGCCGCGCGTTGGGACGGGGTCGCGCCGGAGCTGGTCGGAGGGGGGACCCCGACCCCGGCCGATGTCGCCGAGATCGCCGCCTACGTCAGGGAGAACGGCGCCGGCGAGGGGTTTGACATCGCCGTCAACGGCTACTCCGAGCCCGACTCCGGCCCGGTCGCCGGCCCGCTCGCCGAGTACGAGGCGGCCGGCCTCACCTGGTGGATGGAGCGGATCGACACCGAACGACTTTTCTCATTCGACCAAGCAAAACAGCGAGTCCGCGCTGGCCCCCCACGTCGGTGAGGACGAGACAGTCCAGACAAGAAAGGGAACACCATGAAGAAGCACCTATGGAGGTGGGCCGGCATTCTCAGTCTCGTTGCAGCGTTCGGCCTGATTCTCGCCTCGTGCGGCGGCGGGGGTAGCAGTACCACAGGATCCGAAGGCGGCAGCGAAGCGAACTCGGGCAGCGGGGAAACGATCAACCTCCTGACCTGGGAGACGTACGACGAACCCGAATGGTTGGAAGAATTCGAAAAGGAAACCGGGATAACGGTTCACTCGACGAACGTCGGCTCACCGGCGGAAATGTTCTCGAAGGTGAAAGCCAACCCAGGTCAGTACGACATCGTACTCAACACCGCGGGCTGGTTCCCGCAGTACGTCGACGGCGACCTGCTCGAACCGATCGACGAAAGCAAAGCCCCAGAAATGAAGAACATCAAACTGGGGTTCGACTGGCGCTCGGCGACAGAAGTCGACGGCAAGCTCTACGGGATCCTCTACAACTGGGGCACCCAGCCGCTGGCCTGGATTCCAGAAGAAATCAAGGGTCTGAACCTCAAAAAATATGAGAACAGCAAAGGCGAACTCGACAACTGGAACGTCCTCTGGGATCCGGCGCTGAAGGGCAAGGTCTCGCTCTTCGACGACCCGACCTCGGTCGAGCCGATGATCCCGTTGGCACTCGGATTCAAGAACCCCTACCAGCTGAACGAAGAAGAATTCGAAGCGTTCGAAAAGAAACTGATGGAACTGCGCCCACAGGTGAAACGCCTGACGAGCGGCTTCGATGACCAGACCGCCCAGCTCGCCGCCGGGGAAGCCTCGGTTGCCTACCTCAACAACGTCGCCAGCGCGACCGCGTTGAAGGAAGAAGGCAAAGAACTGATCGTCAACAACGTCGTTCCCCAGGGCGTCCCGTCCTGGAGCGACAACCTCGCCATCACCAAGGAAGGCGGCGCCAAGAAGCTCGACGCCGTCTACAAGTTCATCAACAAGTCGCTCGAACCCGGCTGGCAGGCGCGCTTCATCGCCAACAGCGGCAACTCGGGCACGCTGAACTACGAACAGGCAACCTCCAAGGAAGCCAAGGAAATGGGTTTGACGCCGGAAAAACTGGAAGGGACTCTGATCCCGGCCACCAAAGCCGGCGACAAATTCTTTGAAGTGCTGAAGTTCTTCCAGCCCGTCGAGGACCTCTCTCGGCGCCTGGAAGTGTGGAACGAATTCAAACTCGGCCTCGGCGGCTAGCCGGTCGAGGGTGAGCCCGACGGGGCGCGGCGGCCGCGGTCGCCGCGCCCCCAGGGCACGATCGTGATCCGGGACGAGTTCGACTACGTCGTGATTGGAGCGGGCTCGGCGGGCTGCGCCGTCGCCGGCCGGCTCAGCGAGGACCCCGCGGTCGAGGTCGCCCTGATCGAGGCCGGGCCGAGCGACTCGAACCCGGCGATCCACGTCCCGGCCCGCTTCTGGGAGCAGCAGAAGTCGACCCTCGACTGGGACTTCGAGAGCGAGCCCGAACCGGCGCTGAACGGCCGCCGCACCTATTTGCCGCGCGGCCGGGTGCTCGGCGGGACGAGCTCGATGAACACGATGCTCTACGTGCGGGGGGCGGCCGAGGACTACGACTCGTGGGCCGCGGCCGGGTGCGACGGCTGGTCCTTCGACGACGTCCTGCCGCTGTTCAAGCGCTCCGAGGACAACGCGCGCGGCGAATCGCGTTTCCACGGCGTCGGCGGCCCGCTCGCCATCGAGGATCCCGCGGTCCCGGCGCTCCTCTCGCACTGGGTCGCGGCGGCCGAAGAGGCCGGCCATCCTGCCAACGACGACTTCAACGGGGAGGCCCAGGACGGGGTCGGCGTCTACCAGGTCACGCAGCGTGGGGGGCGCCGCGCCAGCAGCTCGACCGCATTCCTCGGCCCCAACCTCGGGCGGCCGAACCTGACCGTCCTGACCTGCACCCAGGCGCTGCGCCTTCAGTGGATCGGGGGCCGCGCCTCGGGCGTCGAGGTCGACCGTTTCGGCGACGCCGAGGTCGTCCGCGCGGCCCGCGAGGTGATCGTCTGCGCGGGCGCCTACCTCTCGCCGCAGCTGCTGATGCTCTCCGGCGTCGGCCCGGCCGACCATCTGCGGGAGATGGGGATCGAGCCCGTTCTCGACAACCCCGCGGTCGGCGAGAACCTCATGGACCATCCCGGCTGCTTCCTCAACTACCCGGCGCGGATCGGCGCCGGCGAGGGTAAGGGCTGGGTCGAGGCGGGC
>DASXBC010000238.1:0-3421 GCA_036406355.1 Solirubrobacterales bacterium
GTATGCCGACTCAACCCCGCAACACCCTGCGACGTCTGAGCACCCGCTCGCAGGTTTCGACGAGTTCACGAACGTCGGCTTCGACGTCGGCGTCGAGATCACCGCGGAGAGCGGCGTTGGCGGCCTCGCCGGCCTCGGAGCGGCGGGCGGAGAGGGTCGCCATGTCCTCCGCGTGGCCGGGGTCGACGAGCGCGCCCTGAAGCTCGACGAGCAGCGCCTCGAGCCCGACCCGCAGCTGTAGCGCGGCCTCGCGGAGCCGGCCGGCGTCGAGGTCGGCGCGGGCCCGCAGCATCAGCGTCTCGCAGGCGTCGACCCGCTCGCGGCGGCCGAGCACCGCCGCTACGCGCTCCTGGGGGCGGAGCTCCTGCTCGCGGCGGGTGCGCCGCGAAGCGGGGGCGCGGACGTCGACGTCGCGGGCGAGGGTGAAGCGGCCGGCAGCGACCTCGTCGCCGCTCCCGATCCCGATCCGCACCCTGATCGCGGCCTCCGGTGCGAGCTCGCCGACATGTGGGTCGGCGGCGGCCGTCGCGTAGGCGTTGAGGGCCCGATTCAAGAGCCCGATCCCCTCCGCGACGAGGGCGTCGATCGTGGCCTCGTCAGCCAGTTTCGCGTCGAGCCAGGCGGCCGCCTCGGCGCTGTCGTCAAATGGGAGGAAGGCACGGACCGCGGTGGCCCGGGCCAGCGGCAGGCTCGGCGGCTCAGCGGCGGCCTCGGCCTCGCTCGGCCGCCGCCGTCGCCGTCCCGGGGGCGCCGGCGCGCCCAGCGTTTCGACGACGAGAACGCTCTCCGCTCCGTCCTCGCCGGCCTCGCGGGCCAGGTAGCGCCCATCGGCGACCGGAAGCGTCCCGGCGAATTCGAACTGCACGAATCCGAAGTGTTTGGAGTCCATGGGCCGGCTCAGCGGAGCCGATTCTCCAGGATCCTCGGGGTCAGTCTTCGCCGTGGGTGCCGCCGGAGCCCTTCGCCCGGCTCCCGTGATGCGTGTCGGGCAGCGAAGCCTTCGAGGGCCCGGTCTGCACTTCGGGGTTTTCGATTTCTCCGAGCCGCCTGATCAACAGGTTCCACTTCTCGGGCGCCAGCTGGCCGAGGCCCGGTAGGAGCTGGTTGGAGCCGAGGCGCACGAGGAATTCCCGCATCCTCTTGCCCCAGGCCGTTTCGACCCCCTCCGAGTAGGAAGCATGACTCAGCGGTGTCCCCGCGGTGTCGGCGAAACCGATCTCGATCGAACCCCCGGGGACAAAGGTCGCGATCTGCTGGCCGGCGAACACGCGCTGGCCGGCTTCCACGGTCGCCCGGGCGCCCTCGAACACGTAGATCACCCTGCCGGCTTCGGGGCCGTCGAGGAGGCGGTAGAGGACCCCACCGCCTTCCGGCCAGCCCGGTGCGCCGGTGGAAAGGATCTCCGCATCGCCGATCGCCAGGATCGGCCCGACTCCGGTGAAGTCCACCCCTTGGTCGATCCGGCCCTCGGTCGCGCTCACGAACGGGCTCACGTATTCGGCTTCGTAGCCGGGGGCGTAGCCGATGTGGACGTGGTCGTAGTGGTCGGGGAGGGCGAAGCTTGTTTCGCCGGGGAGGTTCTCGAGCGAGATCACCTGATGGGGGTGCATCGTCCCCTGCAGTTGGAGCACGGTTTTGATCAGCTGGTCGACCAGTGTCCCGGGGCCCTGGTGCCCGGTGACCGGGACGCCGTCGATTTCGGCGATGTCGACGGCGCCGCCCGTCGAGTGCTCGGAGACGTTGCCCGACGTCGTCATCTCGTCGTGTCCGCATTTGAGCGAGGAGATGCCCAGCCGGAAGCCTTTCGAGCTCAGGTACTCGAGCAGGGCAAGCACGCGGCGGTCGATCTGACCGGTCTCGATGTCCGTTCGGCCGCAGGGATAGATCGATAGCGAGTTGTCGGCGAGGACCCGCTGCTCGAGCGCTTCCTTGGAGAGCAGGAGCACGCCCGCGCCGCCGAGGGCGGCGGTCAGCGGGTTCTTGCCGTCGGCGCGATAGATCGCCGTCGCTTCCAGCAGCTTCCAGCCGTCCAGAATCGGCTTCGGGTCGATCCGTGGGGCGCCGCGTCCGGCCGGCCGGATCGAGAAGTTGACGTGCGGGTCGATCCCTTCCGAGGACCCGCCGATCCGCGCCAGGACCGTTCCGCCCATCACCCTCGACCCGACCTTGAGGGTTCCGTCGGAGCCCTTCGCCGCCGCCTTGTCGACCCCTTCGTAGGCCCCGGACT
Source organism: Solirubrobacterales bacterium (assembly GCA_036406355.1). GTDB lineage: Bacteria > Actinomycetota > Thermoleophilia > Solirubrobacterales > 70-9 > VRUE01. Next base: position 2,228 of record DASXBC010000238.1, read on the forward strand.
GGCGTCCCTCCGGGGCGCGGCTCGGCAGGGCGTAGAGGCGCGGCCTGATGTCTTCGCTGTCGACCGCCACCTGGTGCTGCTTGCCGGTCGGCTCGACGACCGAGCGCTGCTTGCGGACGATCGCGCCGAGTTTGGCGTAGGTGTAGCGGTTCCCGTAGTCGTCGCGGAGGACGATGAAGTTGCCGAGCAATTTCGATTTGCCGCTCTTGAGGATGACGCCGTCGTTGACGGCGACCACCGGCGAGCCCTTGGCGGCGAAGATGTTGATCCCGCGCCGCGTCGGCGAGGACGAGATCACCGCGGCGGCGTTGCCGTAGGCGGCGCGTTGCTGCGGGGTCGACTGCTTGAGCGCCTGGCGGGTCGAGAGTTCGTCGGCGTAGCGGGAGTCGGCGGCGACCGGGAAGTGCGCCCCTTCGGTCAGCCCGGTGAGGGAGCCGACGAGCTCGGGCGGCAGCTTGCCATAGGCGCGGGCGTAGAGGAGAACCTCCTGGACGTACCAGTCGGCGTGGTTATAGGCGAAGATCGCGTGGTAGAGGTCCTGGCGGGCGCCGGCGATCTTGAGGTAGTGGGCGGCGGCGCAGATCGCGTCGACCGGGTTGTACGGGTCCTCGCGGCCGTCGCCGTTGGCGTCGAGACCGTAGGTCTGCCAGCTCGAGGGGAGGAACTGCATCCAGCCCGCGGCGCCGGCGCTGGAGACGTTGAGATTGGTGCCGAAGTTGGTCTCGATTTTGTTGATCGCGGCCAGCACCTCCCACGGCACGCCGTACTCGGTGCCGCAGGCCTGGTAGATCGGCAGCAGGAACGGGGGGATCTCGAACGAGTTGATGACGAAGTTGGGGACGCCGATCGGGGCCGGGCCGAACCCCGCGAAGGTCGTCGTCGGGTTGGCCGCGGTCGGGGCGCCGCCGTTGTCGAAGGCGGCGCTGCCGCCGTTGCCGCCGGACTGCGCCGGCTGCACGCCCGCGGTCGCGGGCGGAGCGGTGACGCCGCCGCCGGCCCCGACACCGGCGCCGCCGGCGCTGCCGTTGAGGCCCTGGTTGCGGGTGACCCCCACGGCCGTGCGGGCTTCGGCGGCGTTGAGGGAGGAGCCGGATTCGACGCCGGCACCCGGCTGGCCGGGAGCTTCTTCGGGGGCCGGCTGGACCGGCGTTCCGGGCGTGGGGGACGGCAATGGCGTCGGGGAGGGGGAGGGGG
>DASXBC010000239.1:0-7341 GCA_036406355.1 Solirubrobacterales bacterium
GAAAGCGAAAGCCAAACCGAAAGCGAAAGCCAAGCCGAAACCGAAAGCCACCGGCCTCGACAAGAGCGTCGAGCAGTTTCGCGAAAGCCTCGAGCAGAGCGTCACGCTCAGCCGCGACCGGCTCCAGGAGGTCGTCGACGACGCGGTGAGGCGCGGCCGGATGCAGCGCAGCGACGCCGAAAAGATGATCTCCGACCTGATCAGGAAAGGCCGCCGCCAGACCGACGGCCTGCTGAAGGAGCTGGAACGACTCGTGCGCCAGGCGCGCAAAGGGGTCGGCGGCCACACGGCGCCGGTTCGCAAACAGGCGACCCAGGCGGCCCGACGCGCCCGCAAAAAACTCGGCTAGGTGACCCCGGCGACCGGTGAGATTGCGGCGGCGCGTCCGCGCCGCGGCGAGCGGCTCGAGGTCGAGGTCGACTCGCTGGCCTTCGGCGGCCGTGGCGTCGCCCGTGCCGGGGGGTTCGTCCTCTTCGTCGCCGGCGCCCTGCCGGGAGACCGCGTCCTGGTCGAGGTGACGAAGGCGAAGCGGAGGTTCGCCGAGGCGCGGGCGGTCGAGCTTCTGCGGCCCGCCGCCGACCGCCTCCCCGACCACTGCGTGCACGAAGGCGAGCCATGCCCGGGTGCCCCCTGGCAGGGGCTGCCCTACGAGCGCCAGCTTTCGCACAAGTCCGAGCAGGTCGCCGACGCGCTGCGCCGGATCGGCGGCCTCGACGGGTACGAGCTCGAGCCGAGCGAGCCGGCGATCGAACAGTGGCGCTACCGCAACAAGCTCGAATACACCTTCGGCGAGCGCGACGACGAGGTCGTGCTCGGATTCCACGCCCGCGGGCGCTGGGACCTGGTCGTCGGCGTCGAGGACTGCCATCTCGCGTCCGAGCGCGGCAACGAGGCCCGCAACCGGATCCGCGACTGGGCCCGTCTCGAGGCGATCCCGGCCTACGACCGCCGCTCCCGCGAGGGGGTGCTGCGGAACCTCGTGGTGCGAGAGGGCTGGCGCACCGGTCAGATCCAGACGCGCCTCGTCACCTCCCCCGCCAACTTCCCGAAGCCGCCGGTCGATCTGCACACCGTGATCGAGGGCGACTCCGGCGGCACCGAGGGGCCGACCGGCGTGCTCGGCAGCGAACGGCTGCGCGAGGAGCTCGCCGGCCTCCGGCTCGAGATCTCCCACGACGCCTTCTTCCAGACCAACACCGAGATGGCCGAGCGCCTCTACGCGGTGGCCGCCGAGTACGCCGGGCTCACCGGCAGCGAGCGGGTCTTCGACCTCTACTGCGGGATCGGGACGATCGGCCTCTCGATGGCTGCGAGGGCGGGCGAGGTCTGGGGCCTGGAGCTCGTGCCCGACGCGATCGCCGACGCGAGCCGCAACGCCGAGGTGAACGGGGCCTCGAACACGACCTTCGTCGCGGGCAGCGCCCGGACGGGGGTCCGGCCGCTGCTCGAGCGGGCCGGGAAACCCGACATCGTGGTCCTCGACCCGCCCCGTGCCGGGCTCTCGCAGAAGATCGTCCGCCGGGTGATCGAGTGCGAAGCGAAGCGAATCGTCTACGTCTCCTGCAACCCGACGACGCTCGCTCCCAACGCCGCCCAGCTCACCGAGGCCGGCTATTCGCTGGCCCGGGTGAGGCCCGTCGACATGTTCCCGCAGACACCGCACATCGAGTGCGTCGCGCTGCTGGAGAAGACCGCGTGAGCCGGGGTTTTGGAGTCGCCGCCGGGCTCGGCCCGGATATCGCCGCGCCGCTGGCGGCGCGCTGCGCCGAGCTCGGCTACGACTCGATGTGGTCGAACGAAATTCCGGGAGCAAGGGGGCTGACGACCGTTGCCGAGTTCGCCGCGGCGGCCCCCGAGATGGAGCTGGGCGTCGGAGTCATCGCCCTCGACCGCACGCAACCGGGGGAGATCGCGGCAGAAATCGAGCGGCTCGACCTCGACCCGCGGCGGCTCTGGGTCGGCGTCGGCGCCGGGTCGACCCCGCGCCACCTGACCCGAGTGCGGGAGATGCTCCCGGACCTGCGCGAGCGCCTGCCGAACGTGCGGCTCGTCCTCGCGGCGATGGGGCCGAAGATGTGCGAACTCGCCGGCGCCGAGTTCGACGGTGCGTTCTTCAACTGGATGACGCCCGAGTTCGCCGCCGGGGCGCGGACGAAGGTCGAGGCCGGTGCAGCCGGGGCCGGGCGCGACGCGCCGCCGGTCTTCGGCTATGTCCGCACGGCGGTCGGCGCCGACGCCGGCGGGCGCCTCGCCAAGGAGGAGTCTTTCTACCGCAACCTCCACGCCGGTTACCGCGACCACTTCGACCGACTCGACGCGCCCGACGGCACGGTCGGCGTCGCCGCCGCCGACGCCGCCGACGCTCAGCGCAGGCTGGCCGCCTACACCGCCCTCGACACCGTCGTGGTCCGCGCTCTCGCCAGCGCAACCGTGGAGGCGATGACGGCACTCGCCGAGGCCGCCGCCCCGCGCCAATGAGGGGTGCGTAGACCGCGAAATACGGGCCGAACGCACACCTCCGCGATCAGTAGGGCGGCAGCTCCTCGTACCACTCGCCGAGGACCCTGAAGGCGCGCCAGAATCGCTGCTTGGCTCCCTCCTCGTCGAGGGAGTCGTCGATGTCGGGCGTGTAGAGCGCATCGATCGTCGGGGTGAAGGCCTGGATCTCCCCCTCGCGGGCCTCGATCTTGCGCGAGAGCGGCAGCTCGAGCCCGTTGACGACCCGCAGCGCCGGCTCTCCCATCACGACCAGGATCTTCGGCTGCACGATCGCGATCTCCTCGACCAGGCGGCGCACGCACTCCTCCGCGGCGAGGTCGGGGTCGGGGATCGGGCACTTGACGCAGAGCGTCCCGTAGACGACCAGCGGATCAATCCCGAGCCGCTTGAAGCTCTTCATCAGGGCGTTGCCGGCGCGGCCGTAGAAGGCGACGCCCTCTTCGATCTCGGCCACCCCCGGCGCCTGCTTGACCATGAACACGTCGGCCTGGGGGTGACCGGACCCGAGCACCGGCATCAGTTTCCCCCGCGGGCAGTGGGGGCATTCCTGCAGGTCGTGAGTCAGCTGGTTGAGCTCGCGAATCGCGCGCTCCAGGTACTTCTCTCTTATCTCGTCGTCGGTCGCCGGCACGCTGGCCGATCTCTTTGACGAATCGGCCGCGGCTCCTTTCGCGCGGCCCGCCTGCATCAGCTCTTGCTCGCCGAGCGGCCGCGCCGGGGGCGCCCCCCGCGCACCGGTTTCGCGTCCGAGACCTTGCGTTTCGAGGCTTTCTGCCGGCCGGTGGTCTGAAGCAGCTTCAGCGCCTGGACGTAGACGAGGTTCTTGTGCTTGCGGGTGATGTCGGCGTCCCGCATCGCCTCGAGGAACTCAGCCGGCCCTTCGAACTCGTGGATCCGCATCCGGACGCTGCCGAGCGCCTGCGCGACGTGCCCGTCGGAGCCGGCGCCGGGGACGATCCGGTACTTGCGCGCGAACCTCTCCGCCTCCTCGTTGAACGAGGTCAGCGCGACCCTCGGGTTGAAGACCTCGAGGATGTCGATCTCCTCGACGATGTCGAGGAGGTGCTCGTAATCGGGCACCGAGTGGAAGCGATCGAACGGGTGCGGCACGTAGACGAGGCCGCCCTGGCCGCGGATCGCGGCGATCGTCTCGGCCATCGTCATCCCCCGCGGGATCTTCTCCTCGAGGAAGAGGCCGATCACCTCGCCCTGCTCGGCGGTCTTCACCTCCTCGCCGACGATCACGGTCAGGTCCTCCATCTCCTCCGCGATCCGCCGCGCCTCCAGTGCGCCCGACACCTCGTTGTGGTCGGTCACCGCGATCGCGCCGAGGCCGCGGTCACGGGCGGTCTCGAGCAGCACCTCGACCGGCGTCGCGCAGTCGGGCGAGTGGTCTGTGTGCATGTGAAGGTCGACCTCGATCAACGGCCGGCGGGTGATCCGGCGGCGGACCTCGGGGTCGCCGTCGGGGTCGTGGCGGCGGGCGAGGAGCCGGCGGTAGATCCCCTCCAGCTCGTCGGCGACCTCACCCCAGCCGCGACCCTCGCCGGAGGGAGCGACCAGCTCATAGGGACCCGGGAAGTAGCGCTCGAGCAGGTCCGCGGTCGCCGGGGCGGCAACGGTGCGGGCGTCGAGGCGGCCGAAGAAGATCTCGACCAGCGGCCGCGCCACCTGGGTCGAGAGGACGCGTTCCTGGGGCGCGTGGAAGGTGGCCACGTTCAGCGAGTTGGAGTGGCGCAGCGCCGCCGAGGCGACGCTCGGCGCGAACGGGTCGTGGACGTGAACGATGTCGACGTCGGTCGAGCCCAGCAGCCGCTTGACCGGGTCTCCGGCGGCGATCCGCACGATCCGGTGGCCGCGCGAGGAGAGCTCCTTGGAGACCCGGACGACGTATTCGTTGACGGGACCGCGCGCGGCTCGCCGGTGAGGCGTGACCTGCGCTATCGAGAGAGCCTCGGCCGACACGAACCTGCAGCATATGAGCCCGCCCCGGTGGCGGGCTCATATGCGCCGCCGCTACTGGGGCTCGACGGCCGGGGCCTTGGCGGCCCCGGGGACAGGCGCCCTGCCGCGAGCGTTGGCGGCGATGAACTCCTCGGTCTGTTCGCGAGCCTCGTCGTCGGGCCGCTGGGTGTGCGGCGACTTCATCAGGTAGCTGGAGGGCCCGTCGAGCTGCCCGGAGATGCCGTTGTCGAGCGCCAGCTTGACGATCCGGACGGCGTCGATCACGACGCCCGCCGAGTTCGGCGAGTCCCAGACCTCGAGCTTCAGCTCGGCGGTCAGCGGCACGTCGCCGAAGGCCTTGCCCTCGAGTCGGATGTGCGCCCACTTGCGGTCGGTCAGCCACGGCACGTAGTCCGACGGGCCGACGTGGACCTGGTCGTCGGGCAGCTCGTGGCCCATGATCGAGGTGACGGCGTTCGTCTTCGAGATCTTCTTCGAGTCGAGCCGCTCGCGCTCGAGCATGTTGTAGAAGTCCATGTTGCCGCCGACGTTCAGCTGCGAGGTCCGCTCGAGCCGGACGCCGCGGTCGTGGAAGAGGCGGGCGAGCTGGCGATGGACGATCGTCGCCCCGACCTGGGACTTGATGTCGTCGCCGATGATCGGCAGACCGGCCTCGGTGAAGCGCCTGTCCCAGTAGTCCTCGCGGGCGATGAAGACCGGCAGGCAGTTGACGAAGCCGACGCCGGCCTTCAGGGCCTGCTCGACGTACCACTTGGTCGCCTCCTCGGAGCCGACCGGGAGGTAGCAGACCACCACGTCGGCACGGCTCTCCTTGAGGATCCCGACGACGTCGGCGGTTTCGCCCGGCGCCTTGGTGATCTTCTCCTTCAGGTACTTGCCGAGGCCGTCATGGGTCATCCCGCGCTCGACCGTGACGCCGAGCTCGGGGACGTCGGCGAACTTGATCGTGTCGTTCTGGCCCGACCAGATCGCCTCCGAGAGATCCTTGCCGACCTTCTCGGAGTCGATGTCGAAGGCGGCGACGAACTCGACGTCGCGGACGTGATACCCGCCGAGGTCGACGTGCATCAGGCCCGGGACTTCCTCACCCGGATCGGCGTCCTTGTAGTACTGGATGCCCTGGATGAAGGAGTTGGCGCAGTTCCCGACCCCGACGATCGCGACCCGGACCTTCTCGTCGGTGCGGGCGACGCCGTTGCCGTTGCTTGCTCCGTTCGTCTCGCTCATGAAAATGGAAGTCCTTCCTGGTTCAGGCTGAGTGGCAAATCACACCCGGGACTGGGTCGGGTTACACGCCGGGAGGGTCCGGGGCCTCAGCGGCGCGATCGTTTTGCTCGGGGCTCTTCAGCTCGTTACGGACGTGCCAGACCCGTTGGATCGTGGTGACCGTGGTCAACGCGGCGATCGCGTAGATCGCGGGCGCCAGCAGTTCGAAATCCCCGATTCCGGCGCCCTTGGCGAAGACCAAGCCGATCGAAAGTAGCACTACCCGGACGGGGCGCGTCGCCAACCCGACCTTGCACTCGACGCCGAGCGCCTCGGCCCGGGCGCGCGTGTAGGAGACCATCAGCGAGCCCAGCACGGCGACAACGCACATCGCCGCGGCAAAGTCGTGGCCGGTCGCCGCAAAGTACCCGGCGACGGCGGCGAGCACGATCCCCTCCTCGATCCGGTCGAGGGTCGAGTCGAGGAAGGCGCCGAACAGAGTCCCCTTCCCCGACATCCGCGAGTAGCGCCCGTCGAGGGTGTCCATCACCGAGCCGACGATGAACGCGATCCCGGCGAGGAAGAAGAGGCGCTGGGTGATCAGCGCCGCGGCGACCAGGTTGAGGATCAGGCCGGCGACGGAGATCGTGTTCGGGGTCAGCCGCGACTCGATCAGCCGCTCGCGGGCGTAGAGCCGCAACTCCTGGGCGCTGCGGGCCTGGCGTCCGTTGCGGCGGGCCCCGGGTGCCCTGGGGGGCGCAGAGTCCATCGGTGAATGAGGCTAGTTGATCGTGGCGGGGGCGGTCAGGCCTCCGCCTCCCTGGATGCGGAGGTGCGGAACGACCAGGCGTCCGGCCGGGCGCGGGCGAACAACCGCTGCGCGACGACCGCGGCGGTGATCGCGACCATCCAGCCGAGCACGGCATCGAGCCAGTAGTGGTTGCCGGTCACGATCACGACCCAGAGGATCAGCAACGGCCAGGAGGCCCAGAATGCCCGCGACCACCAGTGGCGGCAGACCAGCGCCCCGGTGCCGCCGATCATCACCGCGAAGGCGCAGTGCATGCTCGGGATCGCGGCGAAGGGGTTGATGAACGACTTGGCGATCGCCGAGTCGTGATTGATCCCGGAGAACTTGTTGATCGTGTCGACGAACCCGTATTCGGGGAACATCCGCGGCGGCGCCGTTGGATAGATCGTGTAGCCGACGAGCGCCAGCCCCATCGCGATCACGAACATATTGCGGACGAAGTTGTAGGACTCGTTGCGGAAGAGGTAGAGCCAGACCAGGAAGCCGAGCGCGATCGAGAACTGGGCGTTGAGATAGAGCTGGTTGGCGAGGTCGATGATCGTGTGCGCGGGCATGAAGAACGACTGGACGTCGGGCTCGAAGAGGGCCCCCAGCGAGTGCTCGAAGTCGATCACCTGCTGGCCGTTGGCCATCGCCACGGATCTCTCGCCGTCGGCGATCCCCCGCACCGCCGTGTACGCGAGGTCGACGCCAACCAGGATCAGGACCTGCCGCCCGAGATCGCTCCAGCCTTTGGGCAGCATCGAATCGATCGCGGACAGGGCGCGCATCTCGCAATTGTAAGCCCGCTGTTAAGCGGCGCTCTGTGCCCGTGGTCTCACTGTGCGAGGAAGTCGAGGACCCGGTCGACGATCGTCGGG
>DASXBC010000240.1:0-3382 GCA_036406355.1 Solirubrobacterales bacterium
CTCGATCTTGCCCTCGATCCCGCGCTCGCCAAAGCCGCCAGGAATGAGGATCCCGTCGGCCCAGTCGGCGATCTCCTGCGGATCGAAGTCCTCGGAGTCGACGAGCTGGACCTCGACGTTCGTGTTGTGGTGATAGCCGCCGTGCGTGAGCGCCTCGATAACCGACTTGTAGGCGTCGGCGAGCTGCACGTACTTGCCGACCAGGGCGATCCTCACCTTCCCCTCGGCGGCATCGGCCCGCCGCACCATCGCCTCCCACTCGGCCAGGTCGGGAGCCGGCGCCTCGATCCCGAAGTGGTCGAGGACGATGTCGTCGACCCCTTCCGCGCGGAAGACGAGCGGCACCTTGTAGATGTTGTCGACGTCGTGAGCGGAGATCACGGCGTCGGTGGGAAGGCTGGCGAAGAGGGCGATCTTCGCGCGGATCTCCCGGTCGAACCGGCCTTCGGAGCGGCAGACCAGCGCGTGCGGCTGGATCCCGATCCGCCGCAGCTCGTTGACCGAGTGCTGGGTCGGCTTCGTCTTCAGTTCGCCCGCATGGCCCACGTAGGGGACCAGAGTGAGGTGGACGAACATGCTCCGCCTCGACCCGAGTTCGGTGTAGAGCTGGCGGATCGACTCGAGGAACGGCAACGACTCGATGTCGCCGACGGTGCCGCCGATCTCGGTGATCACGAAGTCGACCGACTGCGACTCGGCGACGATCAGGATCCGGTTCTTGATCTCGTCGGTGATGTGCGGGATCACCTGGACCGTGGCCCCGAGGTAGTCGCCCCGCCGCTCGCGCTTGATCACCGAGTTGTAGACCGCCCCGGCGGTGACGTTCGAGGCGCGCGAGGTGTTTTCGTCGGTGAACCGCTCGTAGTGGCCGAGGTCGAGGTCGGTCTCAGCGCCGTCCTCGGTCACGAACACCTCTCCGTGCTGGAACGGGCTCATCGTCCCGGGGTCGACGTTGATGTACGGATCGAACTTCTGAAGCTGGACCCGGTAGCCGCGGGAAACGAGGAGCCGGCCGATCGAGGAGGCGGCGATTCCCTTGCCGAGAGCCGAGACCACTCCGCCGGTTACGAAGATGAATCTCGTATCTCCCTTGCTGCTCATGCGAGGCTGATATCCGCGACCGTCACAGTCTGATTCATCGTGAGCGGAAATCGGACGAGCCGGTAATTCATCTGCCCAGCGAGTCTAACCAGCGCAATGGCGGAAACGATTCGACTGTCGTCGAGATCGACCGCATCTCGCCGTAGACCGTGAGCGCGGCGAGGATGGCGAGCGCGCCCAGCCGCTCGTCTCCCCCGAGCGAGGTCAGCAGCCAGACGCCGCCGATCGCGCCGACGAGGTTCGAGCCGGTGTCGCCGAGCATCGCCCGTTCGCGCAGCGTGAACCAGGCGCCGATCAGGACCGGTCCGGCGAAGATCCCGAGCAGGTCGACCGGCGCCAGCGTCCAGCCGCCGACGCAGAGCCCCGCCCCGAGCAGGGCCAGCGCCTTCTCGGCCCGCCCCGGCCGCAGGTCGAGCAGGTTGAAGGAGTTGGTGGCGAGGATCAGGAGCGCAACATCGGCCAGGTAGCGCCACGATTCGAGCCCCCTACCGGAGACGACGTAGGCGGCGAGCGCCAGCGCGCCGATCGCCTTGATCGCTCCGGTCGAGAGGCTCCCTTCGCGGAGCGCCCGCGCGTGTCCGCGCCAACCACGCGGAGCGCTCGCCGCCTCGCCTCGGCCCAGGGCGTCGTCGAGGAAGCCGAGGAAGGAGACGCCGAGCAGGTAGGGCATCCAGTGGCGCAGGTCAGGATCGAGGAGATCGAGGTCGCCGCGGTCGTTGAGGAAGGCGAGCGGCGCCAGGGCGACGAGCGCCGAGGTGGCGAGGACGGCGCCGAGCGGGAACGCGAGCGTGGCGCCGCGGTAGTTCTCGCGGGTGAGCCCGGCGTCGCGCAGTCCGCGGACCCCGGCCGGGACGACGAAGAGGGCGACCGCGATCGCGACCGGGAACCCGATCCAGGTCATTTCCGGTTCGGCACAAGGAGGTCCGGCAGGAGCTGGTCCGCCGAGCCCTTGACGCCGAAGCTCCCCTCGGCCCCGAGCAGCGCGAGCACCGTCGCCAGCCTGCCGGCGGTCTGGTCGACGTCGTCGACGCTGGCGAGGTCATTGGACTGGAAGAAGGAGATCGATGACGGTTCGGCGTCGGTCGCCTCGACCCCCACCGCGGCGGTTCTGGTCGCCGTCACCCCGCCCAGCAGCGCCGATTCGAACCTGGCGGCGGTCGAGCGCTGGACCGGACCCATGTCCTGCGGCTGGTCGCGGACGACGATCACTCCGTCGAGGGCGCGGAAGTTGCCGCTGGCACGCGAGAAGAGGTGGCCGCGGACCCGCTCGAGCAGGTTGCCGCCGAGGACGAGCTGGCGGCCGACGCCGGTTGCGAATTCGGTCTGCGTGTCGGGGTTGTCGGCGAGGTCGGCGAACCGGGTCTTCGAGAGGTCGCCGGAGAGGGCGAGGGTGTCGATCGGCTCGCGGACGACTCCGACGGCGACCAGCCTGCCTCCGGCCGGGCCGAGGGTGTCGTCAATCGCGCCGGAGACCTCCCCGGGGAGGCCGCCGATCGCGACCACCCCGATCCGCATTCCGCTGAGGTCGTTGCGCACCAGGGCCGGATACACCTGGTCGGCGAATTCGTTCTCCCGGCCGAGTTCGACGCTCAGTTCCTCGGCGTGATTGCGCGCGTCCTCGAGGTTCCCGGTCAGGCTCTGCTCGAGGTCCTTGCGGGTGTTGTTGATCGTGTCGCCGCCGAGGGCGGCCCCGATCACGACCCCGATCGCGAGGGCGAGGAAGATCGCGATCAGCGAGGTCGCGTGGTAGCGCGCGCTGTATCCCATATGGGCAAAAAGGCTAGATGCCCAGCCAAATCTCGATCTTCAGCCAGATCAATTCGGCGAGGTCGCTCAGCGCCGGCGAGGCGATCACGACCATCGCCAGCAGGATCGCGAAGGCGGCGAGGAAGAGGATCGCCGGCCCGAACCCCGTGCCCGGGTTGTAGAGACGGCTGACGCCCTTCGCGTCGACCAGCTTCTCGCCGATCCGCAGACGGGTAAGGAAGGTCGACGACATGCCGCCGCGGTTGCGGTCGAGGAACTCGATCAGGTTGAAGTGGGCGCCGACGCTGACGATCAGGTCCGCGCCCTTCTCGTAGGACATCAGCATCGCCACGTCCTCGCTGGTGCCGGCGGCTGGGACCACGGTGTGCGCGAGCCCGAGGTCGAGCAGGCGCCGCCGCCCCGGGGCGCGGCCGTCGGGGTAGGCGTGGACGACCAGCTCGGCGCCGCTGCGCAGCGCCTCGTCCCCGGCCGAGTCCATGTCGCCGATGATCATGTCCGGCGTGAGCCCCGCCTC
>DASXBC010000241.1:0-2583 GCA_036406355.1 Solirubrobacterales bacterium
GACCTGGGCGACGAGCATCAGATGGTCCTCGAGCTGAGGCCTGCTCACAACCCCAAGAGCATCTGGGGATTCGTCGGGGTCGTGATCAGCGTCGAGGATCTGTCGGCCTCGGTCTGGCTGTGGCACCGAGACGAGGACGAGTGGACGGCGAAGAAGGTGATCACCATTCCCGCTGAGCCAGCGGACGCCGCCCAGCTCCCGCCCGCGCTTCAGCCCTTCGGCGCCGTCCCGCCGCTGATCAGCGACATCGACCTATCCGTCGACGACCGCTGGCTCTATGTGTCGTGCTGGGGCACCGGGGAGCTCAAGCAATACGACGTGAGCGATCCCCACAACCCACGGGAGGCGGGCTCGGTGCGCCTCGGCGGGATCGTCGATCGAGCCCCGCATCCGGCCGCCGCGGACCTGCCATTGGGAGGCGGCCCGCAGATGGTGGAGATCAGCCGCGACGGTCGCCGCGTGTACTTCACGAACTCGCTCTACGCGTCGTGGGACGAGGTCTTCTACCCGAACGGGGTGGGCGCATGGATGGCGCGCGTCGACGCGGATATCGAGACCGGCGGCATGGCGGTCGATCCGCGGTTCTTCCCGAACGGTGATGACTTCCGGGGCCTGCGGGTTCACCAGGCCCGCCTCCAGGGTGGCGACGCGTCGAGCGACTCGTACTGCTTCGTCGATTAGCTCGACGGATCGCGGAGGATGGCGGGCCTGGCGTCCTGATTCAGTACGGTGCGCCGACCGCTTGCGCCCAGCTCGGATCGACGCTGAAGAGCCCCTGGTCGCCCACCCGGTCGACCGTTACCGTCGCTGGGTTGCGATTGCCGCTTCCGGGCTGGAGTGTGACCGAGCCCGTCCATCCTCTCCAGTCGCTGACCTTTCCGAGCGCGCCGGTCAAGGGCTTGGCGGCGAAGCCGCCTGCTTGCTTGACCCCATGGGCCAAGACGTTCAGGGAGTCGTAGGTGTAAGGGCTCCAGGTTCCCGGGGCCTCGCCGAACTGACCCTGGTAGTCAGAGACGTACTTGGCCGAGCCCTTGAAGTCGTCAGGCGCCGGCACTCCGACCACATCGCAGTTCCGGGCTGCGGCCTGTCCCGCGTCCTGCACGTAGCCGGTGTCATAAGAGGCGTAATCGAGTAAGCAGGTCGGACGCGAGGTCAGCTGCCCCATCGCGTTGGCGACCAAAGCGCCCTCGGGCGAGTAGACGGCCGCATAGATCGCGTCGGGATTGTCGGAGGCGAGCTTGCGCACCAGATCCGAGTAGTCGTCCTTGCCGGGCTGCAACGGCTCGAATGCGGTCACCTTCACGCCGTTGGACTCCAACTCGCCCCGGACAGCGCGAGAGACCTCCCTCGTGTAGTTCTGAGTCGGGTCGTAGGCGATCGCGACCTTCCGGGCGCCGATCCAACTGGCGAGCGCGTCCGAGGTCACCGGGGCGATCTGGGGGCTCATCGGCTGCAGGGTGAAGCCGAAGCCCTCCGTGTCGGTGTCGGAGGTGAGGCGGATGGGCACCAGACCGGCCTGCTTGTAGAGCGGCAGCGTCTCGATCCCGACGCCGGAGTTGTACGGGCCGACGACACCGTCGAGACCATCGGCGATCGCCTTGTTGGCTGCGGGGACTCCGACCTTGGGGTCGCCGCCGTCGTCGATCGGCACGACCTCGATTTCCTTGCCTTCAAGACCACCCTTCGAGTTGATCTGGTCGGCGGCCAGCCTGGCGCCGTTGAGCATCCCCGAGCCGAGGGTCTGGAGCTCACCCGAGAGCGGCGCCTCCAAGCCGATCCGCCAGTGGTCAGCGTTCGTCTTTGACGAGTCGTCTGACCCCCCGCATGCGGAGACTCCGAATATGAGCGCGGCCGCCGCGAGGGCTGCCAGTGCCGGCGTCAAGTGGCTGGAGAAGGACGTACCGTGGCGCATGGACCTGGGGCCGCTGTCTCGGCCCCGGGGCAGCCTATCGGCGGGATGGCTGCGCCAGCGGATAGCGTCGCGTCGCGTGGCCGAACCCTTCACCGATGGCTGTGCTCGATGGAAGCGGATAGCGTCGCGCCCGCCGAACGCCCGCCGCGCCGGGCCATTCTCGGCCGCTGGTACGCGACACCGATGCTGGCCGTCCTCGCTGTGATCGAGCTCAGCGACATCCTCTTCGCCGTCGATTCGATCCCCGCGATCTTCGGCGTCACCCGCGAGACGTTCATCGTCTTCAGCGCGACCGCGCTTGCCTTGATGGGATTGCGCTCGATGTATTTCCTGCTCGCCCGGATGCGCGGTCGCTTCGGCTACCTCGATCTCGGGTTGGCCGTCCTGCTGCTGTTCATCGGCGTCAAGTTCATGCTCACCGAGGTCATCGAGATCAGCGTCGGGCTTTCGCTCGCCGTCATCGTCTTCGTGATGGCCGGCGCGATCGGCGCTTCTCTGGTGGCGGAGCGCCGATCCGCCTAGCCCGGGTTCAGTGGCTCTCGACGGCTTGCAGACCGACCGCGCCGGTGACGATCAGGCCGATGGCCACGATCCGGCCGGCGTTGGCCGGCTCGCCTAGGACGATCATCCCGACGAGCGCCGTGCCCGCCGCGCCGAGGCCCGTCCAGACC
>DASXBC010000242.1:0-5027 GCA_036406355.1 Solirubrobacterales bacterium
TCGTTGTGCAACAAGGAGGACGCTGATGATCCGCCCGAGACTGACCTACTCGAACGTCGTTTCCACGCTCTGCCTGTTCCTACTCTTGGGAGGAGGAGCCGCATATGCTGCCGGCAAGCTCGCGAAGAACTCGGTCGGCCCCAACCAGCTGAAGAAGAACGCGGTCACCGGCGCGAAAATCAAGAATGGGGCGATCACCGCGTCCAAGATCGCGAACGGTTCGATCACCGGGACCCAGGTCAAGGCCTCCTCGCTGACCGGCGCCAATGTCGCCGACGGGTCGCTGACGGGCGCCAACATCAATCAGGCGACGCTGAATTCCGTCCGCGCTTCCAACACCTACGGAGTCGCTCTCAACGGCAACTGCACCGCGGCCGCTCCGTTCCCGAGCGGGGTGTCTGCGGCAGCAGTCGGGACCTCGGGTTGCAAGGTGACCTTCCCGACCAACGTCTACAACTGCGCGGCGACCGCGACCGCGGCGCTGCGGACGGAAAACCTCATCGTCGCCGAAATGCGCACAGTCGAAACGCTGCGAATCCCGAGCGCGCCGAACGACATCCGGACATTCCCGAGCGGCGACAGTGCGAAGAAGGCGGAGTCGGTCGACCTGACCGTGATCTGCTAGCCGACCCCGATCACCCGCCGCCGGCGGGTGCCTTCAGTGTCGCTCGGCCGCTGACCGTCGCCCGGGAGCCGTCGGGCGCCGACACCCGCAGGTTGACTTCGACCGCCAACCGGTGCGCCGCGCTCAGCATCTGCCTGCCCTTGCGGTTGAGGCGAACCGACAGCTTGCTCGAGCCGCCCGCGGTCACGTGGGTCCGCGGGCTCGCGCTCGCGACGATGATCGCGCGGCGGCTTCTCCGGGCCAGTTTGTGCGCCGGTTTGCCGCTCGCGGGTGCAGCTTTCAGGTTGACTGAGAGGATCTCGATCGGGAAGGAGTTCGAGTTGCCGACGAGCAGGGTGACGAGCTCTTTCGGTGAGACGTGGAGCCCGCCTTTCAGCTTGACCTTCGACGATTTGCCGAAGCCGGGCTTGCCAGAGTTGCCTCCGGCCCCGGTGGAAATGAGCCCGAGGTCGACGGCACCGGGTCGGTACGAGGCCTGCCAGGCGGTCCCGGCCGGGGCCCCGCTCGAGTTGACGGTCGCGAATGTGCCGGTCAGCGACCCCGCATCCAACACGTCGGGGACCGTGGTCGGCACAGCCGGCGCGTAGCCGGCGTTCGTGATCGCTGTCGCGGCGCCCGAGATGTCCGCTGCTCCGCTCACCGCCAGCTTGTCGTGCTGTGCGGCAGCGGTACCCGCGAGGTGGAGGGCGAGCGTCCCGCCGAGGTGCTGCGTGTATTCGCCATCGACGTTGAGGGTCCCCGGCGTCGAGCCGTCGGCGCTCGGCGAAACTGTCGCGCCCGGATCGAGGAGATTCCCCTTGACCGTTCCGGGCCCGTGCAGCGAGCCGCCGTCGAGCGCAATCGTGCCGAGGTTGCCTTCTCCGTCGTCGCTGCTCACCGTGCCGCCGGCGATCGCGGTTTCGGCATTCGGGCCGGTCTGGGTGTAGCCGAGCGGATCGTCCAGGGTCGCGCCTGAGGGAACGATCAGCTTGCCGAGCACGCTCAGAGGGGCTTCGAACGCCACCGGGCCCTGGGCGGTGATCGAGCCGCCGGGGTCGACGATCACGCCGTCGGCGTCGCTGTTTCCGCGCGTGAACCCGCTCCCCGCGCCGACGATCTGCATTGGCCCGTCGACGCTCACCGCGTCGCCGTTCTGGTCGCTGCCGATCGTCACCGTTACCCCGTCGATGTGGCTGGGGCCGGCGAGGGTGATCGAGG
Source organism: Solirubrobacterales bacterium (assembly GCA_036406355.1). Lineage (GTDB taxonomy): Bacteria > Actinomycetota > Thermoleophilia > Solirubrobacterales > 70-9 > VRUE01. The sequence continues at coordinate 1,823 of DASXBC010000242.1, forward strand.
TCGGGTTGCGGGTCGGGTCGTGCGTGTCCTGGCTCTCGCCGTCGACGTTGTGGACCGCGTCCGGCCCTCCGGCGGCGGCAATCGTCTGCAGCTGATTGTCGGTCAGCAGCGAGCCTTCCAGCCCTCCGTCAGTCCACTGCAACGTCCCGTCGCCGGAGTGGGCGGCGTTGAGGACACCGGAGAACGGCGTCCCTTCCGCGTTGACGGTTCCACCGTGCAGCTCGGCCTCGGTCCCGTCGATGCTCAGCACTGAGCCATCGCGCAGGGTCGTCTCGCCGACGACGTTCGCCTTTCCTTCCTGGCCGAGGCGGAAGGTCCCGCCGCCGCTGATCGTCCCCCCGTCGGCGAGGTTCGCGACGGCGTCATTGGTCAGGAGCAGCATCAGCCCATTTCCGATCTTGACGTCGCCGCTGTTGTGGAGGCTGATCACCGGGGCGTGGACCATCGTCGCCGGCGGCTGCAGCGGCGCCGGGCCGACGATTTCGAGCTCGCCCCCGGGGGCGTTGTCGATCGCCCCCGGCCCGCACTGGCTGCTGTTGCAGGCGAGCGTCGCTCCGGCGTGGACCTTCATCGTGCCCCAGTTTTCGATCCGGGCCGGCGCCCCGTCGACTAGCAGTTCGCCCGTCTGCACGTCCATCGTGCCTTCGTTCCGCAGCAGCGTGCCGGGTTCGTCGATCAGCGTGTGGATTCCGCCGGCGTCGAGCACCGAGTGGAAGCCGGGGGCGAGGGTGAGCTGCCGTTCGAATGACCCGCCCTGCCACTCGAGCACCCCGGCGCCACGCAGGAGGCCGACGCTGCTGCCGAGTCCGCCGTCGGTCAGCAGCGAGTCGCCGCGCATGCTGATCAGCGCGTGTTCGCCGACGGTGACGTCGCCATCGATCAGGAGCTGGGCGAGGTCGGTGAAGGCCATGACCCCGCCGTCGCCGCTCGAGTCGACCTTCGAGCCTCCCTTCCAGCGCGAGAAGGAGAGGCCGGGAAGCGTCCACGTGTTCCCGTCAAGATCGACGCTTCCGTGGGCCCCGAGGTTGAGGTCGAGCTGGTCGCTTTCGACATCGCCCCCGAGTTCCAGCGGGCCGTTGACTTCAAGCTTCGCGTTGTCGTTCCCCTCGCTCGCCGAGTTGCTCTGGATAACCGCCCCGGCCCCGAGCAGGCCCCCGACCCCACCGCCGAGTTCGGCGCTGCCGTTCGAGACGATCTTCGCCGAGCCGTCGCTGAGCGTCAGGTTGGCTCCGCCTTCGACTTCCAGGGGCCCGTTCGAGGTCAGGGAGCCGTTGGAGAAGGCGAGGATGTGCGCGAGAGTCGCGGTGCCGTCGACGGTGAAGGTCCCTTCGAGTTCACTCGCGGCCTGCATCCCCTGGCCGCCTTCCCAGGTCAGGTCTTCTTCGATTTCCAGGTGGGAGCTGGTGAGGAAGGCGTCGGCCCCCTCGACGGTGAGGTTGCAGACTTCGCCGGTCGCCCCTTCGACCTCGGCCTCATCTTCTTCGCTGCCCTGGATCGTCACCGAGTCCCCTTCTTTCGGCGGCGCTTCCTCTTCGGGGTTCCAGTTTTCGGGGTCGTTCCAGTTGTGGCCGTCGCCGTGCCCTGTCCAGGTGAACGAGTTACCGCCCGAACAGCCGCCGAGGCCGAGGCCAAGTGCCCCCGAGGGCAGGACGGCAATCCCGGCGAGGCAGGTCAGCACGGTCGCAACTGTCGCAATCAGAGGTTTTCGCATAGGTCGTCAACGACAGCTACGAAAAAACGCCTCTCGGCGCGGGCCGGAACAATAGCGCGCGCGACAGAGCTCGAAGGGCTTGACCCGAAATACAGGCCCGACCAGCGTTCGATCGATGAAGCGCGGCTCCGCGGCGGCTCTCGCTCTCCTCTTCACCTCGCTGCTGTTGCTCGCTCTCGCGCCCACAGCGCCGGCTGCGACCGTCATCCTGGGCCCGGATCTCACCGGCGTCGGCACTTCGCCACCCACTTCCTCTGCGGGGTCAACGGCGGATGCACCTTCTCGCAGGGCGCGCCGAGCTACGTCTCCGCCGTTTCCTCGATCGGCTACTGGGCCGGGACGCTCGCCGAGGGCGATTCCCGACCACCGACCTCGACCGCCAAAAGCTTCGAGCTGCTCTTCAACGCCGACGTCCAGCCGGCGCCGGGGATCACCGGCCTGGCTCCGTCGAGCGGCCGATCAACGCCGTCAACCGCGTCGTGATCAGCGGCCATGACCTGACCGGCGCGACCGCGGTCAAATTCGGCGGCGCAGCAGCGGTCGGCTTCAGGGTCGACTCCGACACCCAGATCACCGCGTCCGCCCCGCCGAGCGCCGCGATCGCCTCGGTCCCGGTGAGCGTCACCACCGTCGCGGGCACCGCTACGTCCGGTCAGAGCTTCAGCTACGAGGGATGCAGGGTCCCGAAGCTCAAGGGGAAGAAGCTCAAGGCCGCGAAGGCGGGCACGGTCACCATCCCGGGGACGAAGGTCAAGCTGACGATCGAGCCTTGACTGGCGGCCGATCGGGCTTACAGTCTGGCTCGATGCGCTCGGTCCGATTTGCAGCCGCTCTTGCAGCGGCGCTGGCGCTGTTGATCGCCCCGGCGGCGGCGCAGGCGAAGATCGACCTCGGAGTCAGCGCGACGGCCTCGTCCCACCTGGTCGCCGTCGGACAGCCGGTCAGCTTCAACGCGACCGTTGCCAACCACGGCACCGAGGCCTTTCCACAGGTCTATCTCGAGCTCTCCTCGCTTCGCGGGCACGGCCAGGGCGCCAACAACCCCTACACCGTGGTGTCGACCTCACAGGGGACGTGCAAGGACAACTCGGCCATGGCCTACGGCTATCAGTACTACGACTTCGTCTGCGAACTGGGGGAACTCGCGCCCGGCGCCAGCGTCACGCTGAACGCGACGGTCACCGTGAACGAATCGATGAACCACTTCTTCACCCTGCTGCCCAACGCCTATGAAGGCGGCTATATGGACGACGACAACTCGAACAACGTCGCCACGGACCGGATCACCGCGAACGCGCCGCCGGCGATCAGCGGCTCGAAGGCGATCAAGCTGCACGGCCTTCCCCCCGGCTGCGTGCCGGGAGACTTCACCCTCCACGCCTCGACCAAGGCTCCGGGGGTGAAAAAAATGTCGGCCTCGATGGATCTCGGCTACGACCGGGAGGGCGTCGGCCACAGCATCTTCAAGGTGGTCAAAGGGACCAAGCTCGTCGT
>DASXBC010000243.1:0-4585 GCA_036406355.1 Solirubrobacterales bacterium
GAATTCTCCATTCAGCCGGGCGCGACCGACCCCGTGACCGTGAAGGTCTCGAAGAAGGCCTGGAAGCGGCTCGGTCGCAAGGGCAAGCTCGCGACCCAGGCGACCGCGACCGCGACGGACGCCGCCGGAATCTCCGGCACCGCGACCGCCGCGGTCAAGCTGAAGCTGAAGAAGAAAAAGAAGCGCTAGCGGAACCGCCCGCCGGCTAGGCCGGCGGGATGTTGTGGTTGTGGTGGAAGAGGTTGTCGGGGTCGTAGCGCCGCTTCAGCTCGCGAAGGCGCTCCCAGGCTCCGTCCGGGTAGGCATCGCGAAGCGACTCCGGGTCCTCATCGCCCAGGAACCCGACGTAGCCGACTCCGTCCTTGCCGAGGGCCTCGGCGAGCTCGGCACCCCACGCCTCGTGGGTCTCCTTCTCGCTCGGGTCCACGTACATCGCCGCGACGTTGACCATCAGCTTGCGGTCCCGGTGCGGGAACGCCATCGCGTCATTGGGCACCTCCGCATAGGCACCGCCCAGCACGCGCAGCTGCACGGCCTTCATCATCGCGGTGGACTTGGGCAGCGCCTCGAGGACGGCCTCCGCCTCCGCCGCCTCGAACGAGTCGGCGAAGAAGTTGGTGCCGGCCCCGAAACGGGCCTCGGGCTCCGGGCCCTCATAGAGCCCGGGGTAGGGCATCGGCCGAATCATGTCGGCGTAGGGATCGGCGAGCGCACGGAACGGCGCCAGCACCTCCTCGCCCTTCTCCACCGGCCCGGAGTAGGCGACCAGCCCCATGATCACGGGCTTGCCGTGGGCGGGCTCGGGGATCATCGGCATCGGCGGCGCGATCATCACGTTGACGATCGTGGAGAGCTCCTCGGGAGCGGCGTCGGCCGCCTCCAGGAAGCCCGTGATCGTCTCGGGAGTGGCCGGCAGCATCACCATGCCGCCGACGATCTGCGGGATCTCGTCGAGCTGCAGGTGCAGCCGGGTGGCGACGCCGAAGTTGCCCTCGCCTCCCCGGATCGCCCAGAAGAGATCGGGCTCGGAGTCCTCGCTCGCCAACACGACCTCGCCGTCCGCGGTAACCACCTCGGCGGCGAGCAGGTTGTCGATCGTCAGCCCGTTCTTCCGGACCAGGAAGCCGACCCCGCCCGCGAGGGTGATCCCGCCGATCCCGACCGACCCGGTGTCGCCGAGGCCGGCGATCAGCCCGTGCTCTGCGGTGGCGGCGGTGAACTGGCCTGCCGTCGCGCCGGTCTCGACCCAGGCGGTCTTCGCCTCGGCGTCGACCTCGGTCTTGTTCATGCCTGAGAGGTCGATGACCAGGCCGCCGTCGACGGTCCCGTACCCGGGGCGGCTGTGGCCGCCGCTGCGCACGGCGAGCTCCAGGCCGAGCTCGCGCGCCGCGGTAACCACCCGCGCCACGTCCGCGGCGCTCGCGACCCGCGCGACCGCCAGTGGCCGCCGGTCCCAGCCCTTGAAGAAGACCTGGCGCGCGTCGTCGTAGGAGGAATCGTCGGGGGTGATCAGCTCGCCGTCGAGCTGCGATCGAAGTTCGTCGGTGGAGATGTCCTGGGTTTGTCCTGGGGTTGATGCCATTTGGCGACTTCCTTTCTTTACCCGTACGACGAACGGCGTCGTCGAAAAGTGACAGTCAGCTCATCAGAAAGACGGCGGCGGGCGCCGATACTCATCGCCCGGCGGTTGACAAGCCCGGCCTATTCAACCATTTGGTTTAATTCGCCGCCGTGAGCGCCGCCCAACTCGACCGCACCTTCGCCGCGCTCGCCGACCCGACCCGCAGGGCCATCCTCGCCCGGCTAGCCTCGGGAGACGCCACCGTGTCGGAGCTCGCCGAGCCACTTCCGATCTCCATCCAGGCCGTCTCCAAGCACCTCAAGGTGCTCGAGGGGGCCGGGCTGATCACCCGCGGCCAGAAGGCGCAGCTCCGCCCCTCCCACCTCGAGGGCGCGTCGCTGAAGGAAGCCGCCGACTGGATCGAGGGCTACCGGACATTCTGGGAGCGCGGCTTCAAGCACATGGAGCGCCGGCTGGGCGGTCACGATGACTGAGCCCAAGCCCGACATCGAGATGATCTGGACCTTCGAGGCGCCGCGCGAGGAGGTCTGGCGCGAGTGGACCGAGCCCGAGCGCTTCGCCGACTGGTACGGCGGCCCCACCTACCCGATCGCGACGGATGAGATCTCGATGGACGTGCGCGAGGGCGGCAAGTGGACCGCGGTGATGCGGGGTCCGAACGACCACGTCATCTACTGGGACGGCGAGTACATCGAGGTCAGGGAGCCCGAGAAGCTCTCCTTCACGGTCTCCGACCAGCCCGACCAGGACGTCTACGACCTCTGCACGGTCGAGCTCGCCGACCTTGCGGGCACACGCACCGAGATGCGCTTCACGCAGTCCGGCGGCCACATGCCGGCCGAGGCCTACCGGCAGGCCGAACAGGGCTGGGGTGGCTTCTTCGAGCGGATCGCGGAACGCCTCGCCGAAGGCTGAGATTTCAATCAACAGGAGGAACCGATGGGCAAGCTGGTGGTAACCGAGTTCATTTCACTCGACGGTGTGATCGAGGATCCGGGTGGATCCGAGGACTACGAGTACGGAGGCTGGACCTTCGACTACGACCGCGGCGAGGACGGAAACAAGTTCAAGATGGACGAGCTGAACGCCGCCGACGCGGGTCTCTTCGGCCGGGTGACCTACGAGGGCTTCGCGTCTGCCTGGCCGGAGCGCGCGGGAGATCCCGAGATGGGGGACTTCGCCGACAAGATCAACAGCATGCCGAAGTACGTCGTCTCGACCACGATGAAGGACCCGGGCTGGGAGAACGCGCACCTGATCTCCGACAACGTGCCTGAGGAGGTCGAGAAGCTGAAGGGCGAGTACGACGGAGACATCCAGGTCGCCGGCAGCGGGGCGCTCGTCCAGACCCTGATCGAGAACGACCTGGTCGACCAGTGGAACCTGATGCTCTTCCCCACGATCCTGGGCAAGGGCAAGCGGCTCTTCGGCGAGGGCTTCCCGCGCCGCAAGCTGAAGCTGGTCGAGGATCGGGGCGTCGGCCCGGACGGCGTCCGGGTACAGATCTACGAGAAGGCCTAGTCAGGGGATCAGGACGATCTTCCCCCTCGCCCGGCCCTCCTCGAGGCGCCGATGCGCCTCGGCGGCCTGGGCGAGCGGGTAGGTCTCCTCGACCAGGACGGTCAGCCTGCCCTCGTCGGCGAGGGCGGCAAGATGTTCCAGCCCGGCGTAGTCGGGCTCGACCAGGAACGAGATGGCGCGCTTCGACTGCTCGCGCGCCGCGGCCGCGACCGCGTCCGGGACATCGGCCGGGATGCACAGCCACAGCCCGCCCTCCCGCAGCGTCTCGAGTGAGCGGAGCCCATATTCCTCCCCTGCGATCAGGTCGAAGACGACGTCGATGTCGGAGACGGCCTCCTCGAAGGGCGTGGCCGTGTAGTCGATCGGCTCGTCGACCCCGAGCTCGCGCAGGAAGTCGTGCTTCTCCCCGCGCGCGGTACCGACCACGTACGCGCCACGCGCCTTCGCGATCTGAACCGCCAGGTGACCGACGCCTCCGGCCGCCGCATGAATCAGGACGCGCGTCCCCTCCCCCACCTCCGCGACATCGACCAGGGCCTGCCAGGCCGTGAGCCCGGCGAGAGGGAGACCGCCGGCCTGCTCGTCGGTGAGGGAGTCCGGGGTCTGCGCCAGTTGCCGCGCAGGAGAGGTGGCGTACTCCGCGTAGCCGCCCGCCACCCGCGGGAACCAGGGCATGCCGAAGACGCGGTCACCGGGGGCGAAGCGGGTGACATCCGGGTCGATCTCCTCCACCACACCCGCGATGTCCCAGCCGAGGATCAGCGGCGGACCACCGGTCGCCTCCTGATAGCCCCCGCGCTGACGCGTCTTCCAGTCGACCGGGTTGATCCCGGCGGCCGTGACGCGAATCAGGACCTCGGTGGGGATGGGCTCGGGCCTCTCGACCTCCTGGAGCTCGAGGACCTCCGGCCCGCCCAAGGCCGTCATCACGACGGCCTTCAGAGGCTCACCTCGACCCGGTGGTCGTGCTCGTCGAGCACGTAGACCGCCTCGGCAGTGGCCTGGTAGAGGCGATGTCGGGCCGGCGGGCTGACGTCCTCGGCGGTCAGCTCGCTGCCGCCGTGCTCGAGTGAGCGCTTCGAGTAGATCTCGATCCCCTCAGCCGTCTCGTGCGCGGGAAGCTCCCGCGCGACGCCGAGCACGTAGACGCCCTGCCCGGTGTTGATCGGCACGGAGGAGTCGAAGATCACGATCCCGACCTCGCGCCGGTCGCGCAGGTTGACCGAGTGCGTGGCGTCCGGCTGCGACATCCAGAAGAAGTCCCGGTACTCGCGATGGGCGAAGTAGACCGGCGACCCCCACGGCTGTCCGGAGGAGTCGGCCGTGGCGACGACCATGTACAGGCTGCGATCGATGATCTCCCGGCCCTCCGCCGGCCAGTCCCGCTCGTTCATCGCGCGGGATTATCGGGCATCCACCTCCGGCGCGCTCGAATAGGCTCCGGCGCCATCGAGGTCCGGCATCTCAACTGCGGCACGATGT
>DASXBC010000244.1:0-16567 GCA_036406355.1 Solirubrobacterales bacterium
CTCGAGCGGGCCAACGGACGTCGCTGGGTCGATGCCCGGCCGCCGCTCGCCGATGCCGAGCCGGCGGCAGCCGACGGCGCCTGATGCATTCGACCTCCGTCGCCGCGACCGCGGAGCGAGTCCTGCGCGGCAACTGGACCGAGGGCGACCGCGACGGCACCCGCTTCGCCTACACGCGTCCCAGCCCGACCCGCTATCCGTGGCAGTGGTACTGGGACTCGTGCTTCGCGGCGATCGTCTGGCGCCGTTTCGACCCGGCCCGATCGCGGCGCGAGCTCGAGAGCCTGCTCGCAGCGCAGCGCGACGACGGGTTCATCGGCCACACGATCTTCTGGGACCGGCCGGTTTCGCTCGGCCGCCTGCCCTTCTACAACGTCGCCTCGCGGCGGGCGTTCCAGACCGAGACGATCCAGCCGCCGCTGCTGGCGTGGGCCTGGCGGATCGCGGTCGGCGACCCGGCGGCGGAGCCGCGGCTCTCGGCCCAGGTCGAGTGGCTGGCGCGTAACCGGGACCTCGAGCGGGACGGGCTGCTCTGGATCGTCCAACCCGACGAGTCGGGCCTCGATGCGTCGCCGAAGTTCGACGAGGTGTGGGGGCGGCGGGCCAACGGTCGGATCGGCTTCGCCTGCCTGGTCCGGCGCAACCGCCGGCTCGGCTTCGACGCATCGCGGATCCGCGATGCCGGCGGCCCGCTGGTCTGCGAGACCCTGGTCAACACGCTCTGGTCGCTGTCCCTTCAGGCGCTCGGCCGACCCTCGGCGACTCCGGCGCTCGTCGATCGCCTCTGGGACGAGGGGCGCGGCCTCTTCGTCGACGAGGCCCAGCCCGGCGCGATCCGGCCCCAAGCGATCACCTGGGCCTCGCTGGCCCCGCTCGCCCTTCCCGACCTGCCGGAGGAGATCGGGCGCCGGCTGGTCGAGGAGCATCTGCTCTCGCCGCGCGAGTTTGCCACCCCGGTCGCGCCGCCATCGGTCGCCGCGGACGAGCCGAGCTACGAGCCCGGCGGCGGCCGCGGCCCCGTCCGCCGCTACTGGCGCGGACCGACCTGGGTCAACTCGGCCTGGATGGTCTCGATCGGCCTGCGCCGCCTGGGCTACGAAGAGGAGGCGGCGCGTCTGGCCGAGGGCCTGTTGGGCGCGGTCGAGCGCGAGGGCCTTCGCGAGTACTACGACCCGCGGGACGGGAAGGGCCTCGGCGCCGTCGACTTTGCCTGGTCGGCCCTGATCGCCGAGCTGGCCGACCCAGATCAGACCCAGCGTTTCAGATAAGCCGTCTGCCAGGACGCAGGGAGCCCGGCGTGCTCTGCACGCTAGCGACCGAGGACGCCGCCGCCGCTTATTTGTAACGGTAGGTGATGCGGCCGCGGTCGAGGTCGTAGGGCGAGAGCTCGATCTTCACCCGGTCGCCGGGCAGGATCCGGATGTAGTGGCGGCGCATCTTGCCGGAGATGTGACCGAGCACCTCGTGTCCGTTGTCGAGTTTGACCCGGAACATCGTGTTCGGGAGGGCCTCGGTGATCTCGCCCTCCATCTCGATCTTCTCCTCTTTGGCCATCACAACCTTTCGTGCTCCGCTCGCGCCGCGAAGAAACAAAGATGCACGCTTGCTCGCTCCGCACTCATCCGGCGGGGAGGCTACCTGACGCGGGAGACTTGACGGCTCTGGCGCTTTTCCAAACCTATGGCGAAGGAAAGCGACTTGTGGTCCTCGGTCCGTGACCTCAACCGCGGACCGAGCGTGCCCACTCGACCGCCTGCTCGCGAGTGGTCACCTCGCCCGCGTACTGGGCCGCCTCGAGCTCGTCGAGGATCCCGCCGAGCTCGGGCCCCGGCTCGATCCCGAGCTCGGCCGCCAGCTCGTCGCCGCGCAGGAGCGGCTCGGGCGGGCCATCGCGGCGCCAGTCGAGCGCCGCGGCGATCATCTCGCGAGCCAGGTCCAGGTGAGCCTCGATCGCGTCCTCGGTCGCGAACGGCCCGCCGCCGCGGGCCGAGAGCCGGTCGGCAACCGTCAGCAGAGTGACGTCGACCGCGACCGGCCCGGTGACGCGCAGGTACTCATGGACACGGCGAGGCGGCAATGGCGCCTCGTGAACGAGGAAGCCGAGCCGCAGGTGGTGGAGGGTCAGGCCCCGGAGGTGATCGGTGAGGGCCCGGCTCGCCCGCAGCCGCGTGCAGATCCCCGAGATCATCTCCGCACCGAGCTTGTCATGGCCGATGAAGGTGACGTAGCCGTTGCGTTCGCCGCGCGTCTGCGGCTTGGCGATGTCGTGCAGGAGGGCACCGAGCCTGAGGGCGGCGGCGCGGGTGAACTCGTCGGCGAGGGGCTCGTCAAGCAGCTCGCGAACCTCCTCGGCGCGATCCCCCGCGAACCGATCGAGGTCGGACTCGACGGCGAGGGTCTGCTCGAGGACCGCGATCGTGTGGCCATGGACGTCGAGGTGGTGGTTCGGGCCCTGCTCGACGCCGCGCAGGGCGTCGAGCTCGGGCAGGACCACCGTCGTCAGCCCGAGGTCGTCGAGCAGCTCGATGCCCCGCAACGGGTCGGGGCCGGCGATCAGCCGGCGGAGCTCGGCGAGCCGGCGCTCGCCCGCCGCCTCGGCCGCCCGCGCCGCCTGGGCTCGGGCGAGCACGCGCGTCCCGGGGTCGATCTCGAGCCGCAGCTCGGCCGCGATCCGGGGGGCGCGCAGCAGCCGCAGCGGATCGGAGGCGAAGCTCGAGTCGCCGACCACGCGCAGGACTCCCCGCTCGAGGTCCTCGATCCCGCCGTGGGGATCGATCGGGTCGCCTCCATCGAGCGGTACGGCGATCGCACCGACAGTGAAGTCGCGCGCGTCGAGGTCGGCCTCGATCGTCTCGCCACGGAGCGCCGTCAGGTCGATCTGCCAGGCGCCGTCCCTCGCCACCGCCCGCCAGGTCGCGAACTCGGCCGAGAGCTCGAAGGCGTGGCCGTCGCCGGCGGCGGCGATCGCCCGCGCTGCGGCCGCGGGGTCGCCGGCGACGGCGAGGTCGAGGTCGGTCACCTCGCGGTCGAGGGCGGCGTCGCGGACGGCACCGCCGGCGATCCAGGCGGGGTCGCCACCGGCAAGCGCCCGGCGCGCCAACGCGACCGACGGCGCCGCTTCGAGGCGCTCGGCGAGAGCGCTCACACCTCGACCCTCGGGACCCTCGCGGAGATCCCGCAGGTGATCTCATAGTTGATCGTGTCGAGCCGTCTCGCCACCTCCTCGGCGAGGATCGACTCGCCGCCCTGGCGGCCGATCAGAACCGCCTCGTCGCCGGACTCGACATCGGTCTCCGGCCCGAGATCGATCGTCACGTTGTCCATCGAGACGGTGCCGACGAGCGGATGACGGCGCCCCCTGACGAGCACGTCGGCATTGTTCGAGAGGCCGCGCCGCACCCCGTCCCCGTAGCCGAGCGGCAGCACTCCGACGAAGGTGTCGACCGGCGCCCGCCAGGTCTGTCCGTAGCCGGCGCTGTCGCCGGCCGCGAACCGCTTGACGTCGGCGACGTAGGAGTGGAGCGAGAGGGCGGGCGCGAGGTCGTGCTCGGCGGGGTCCTGCTGGAAGGGATCGAGGCCGTAGATCGCGACCCCGCAGCGGACCATGTCGAAGTGGGAGCGGCGGTCGCGAAGGACCGCGGCGCTGTTGGCCGCGTGGACGACGACGTCGGGGAACTCGTCGCGGACTGCCTCGGCTACGACCGAGAAGCGCTCGAGCTGCTCGTCGAAGAAATCGGAGTCAAGTTCGTCGGCCGTCGCGAAATGGGTCCAGATGCCGGCGAGCTCGAGGTTCTCGTTCGCCGCGCAGGCACGGGCGATCGCGATCACCCTCGACGGGTCGCGGTTGCCGAGACGACCCATGCCGCTGTCGTGCTTGACGTGGACGCGGGCGGGACGGCCCCAGGCACGGGCCCGTTCAGCGGCGAGCCCGAGGAACCCTTCGCGCCAGATCGCTATCTCCGACCCGGCTCCGAGCGCGCCGTCGAGCTCGTCCGGGGTCAGAGCTCCCATCGTCAGCAGCGGGACATGCGGTAGGGCGCGGCCGATCCGCTCCGCCTCGCCCCCGGTCGCGACGGCGAGCCGGGTCGCCCCGCCCTCGAGCGCTGCGTCGGCGCAGGCGGCGCCGCCGTGGCCATAGCCGTCGGCCTTGACGACCGCGCACAGCTCGACCCCCTCGCCGACCTCCTCCTTCAGGCGGGCGCAGTTGCGCGTGACTGCGCCGAGGTCGATCCGGGCGGTCGCCCGCGCCATCTAGGGGCCGACGACGGCGGCCAGCGCGTCGGCCCGGGTGACGAGGCCGGCGAGGCGGCCATCGGCATCGACGACGGGCAGGTGATTGTGGTGTGTCTCGGCGATCCTGCGGGCGACGGTCTCGGCGTCGTCGTCGACCGTCACGACCTCCGGGCCAGCGGTCATCAGCTCCGAGACCTTGGTCGCGAACGCCTTGTCGAGTCGCTCTTCGAAGTGTTTGAGCGAGCCGAGGAAGATCGGTGAGCCCATCAGGTCGAAGAAGAGCGGCAGGTGAAGGTCGGCCTCCTCGTCGCCGAGGATGAGATCGGACTCGCTGACGATCCCGATCACCTTTCGCTCCTCGTCAACGACCGGAATCGCACCCTTCTCCGTCTTCGCGAGCAGCTCGACCGCGCTGCGGGCGTCGGCGTCGGGTGACACCGTGGGAATGGTCGCGTCCATGATCTCGGCGGCGGTGGGCATCAGCGAGTGTCGGTGGAGGGAGCGTCCATATCTGAATCTTCGCGACCGCAACCGACGCGAAGCCATTGGCGTTCGGATGCGAGGTTATTCGACCGGCGCGCTACCCGGGCCGAAGGCCGGCGGGAATCGAGTCGATGACGTCGGTGGCGATCGTCGACTCGGCGGACCCGACTCGCTCGGCGGCGTCGTTGCCGGCGCGGGCATGGGCGATGACGGCGGCGCAGGCCGCCGCGAACGGCTCGAGCCCGCGGGCGAGCAGCGCCGCGACCATCCCGGAGAGGACATCGCCGGTCCCGGCGGTGGCGAGCGCGGGCGCCGAAACGACGTTGACGGCGACCCGCTCCCCGTCGGTGACGATCGTGTCGTCGCCCTTGAGGACGACGACGGCGCCGGAGGCGGAGGCGGCGCGGCGGGCGGAGGCGAGGCGGTGGGCCGAGATCTGGTCGGAGTCGACCTCGAGCAGGCGGCCGAGCTCTCCCGCGTGCGGAGTGAGGATCGTCGGCGCTTCGCGGGCCGCGATCCGGTCCAGCAGGCCGGCGAAGGCGTTGAGCCCGTCGGCGTCGAGGACCAGCGGCGCCTCGATCGCGCCGATCACCTCCCTCGCCAGCTCGACCGAGGCGGGGTCGCGGCCGAGGCCGGGCCCGAGGACGCCGGCGGCGGCGCGCTCGAACGCGCGAAGCACAGCCTTCGCCGAGCCCGGCGCGAGGAACCCGTCGCCGCCCGGACAGCCGGCGGACATCACCTCGGGCTGGCCCGCCTCGAAGATCGCCTCGAGGTCGGCGGGAACGGCGACGGTTGCGTAGCCGGCGCCGGCCCGGATCGCCGCCCGCGAGGACATCTGGACGGCGCCGGTCAGGCCGCGCGAGCCGCCGGCGATCGTCACCTGGCCAGAGCTGAACTTGGTCGACCGCGAGCCCCGCCGGGGAGCCAGCCCAAGCACCGCGGGCTCGATCTCACCGGCGACCGGCGCCGAGGGGGCGCCATCGGGGATCCCGATCGGGACCACCCGAAGCTCGCCGCTGTGCCACTTTCCGGGCGCCACCCGGTGGCCGAGCTTGCCGGCGTGGAAGCTGACCGTGATCGCGGCCTCGACCGCGGGTCCCCCGACCTCTCCGCTCGAGGCCTCCACTCCGGAGGCGATGTCGCAGGCGACCACCGGCGCACCGCAGCGGTTGATCGCCTCGATCGCCGCCGCGGCGGGATCGCGCGGGGCGCCCGAGAAGCCGGTGCCGAAGATCGCGTCGACGACGGCGCCCGAGTCGGCAAGGCGCCCGGTCGGGTCCCCTTCCAACCGCTCGGCCGGGAAGCGCGCGAGGTTGGCGGCAGCGTCGCCGGTCAGCTCGGAGTCGGGCCAGAGCAAGAGCGCCTCGACCCGGTGGCCGGCCTCGGCCAGATAGCGCGCCGCAACCAGGCCGTCGCCGGCGTTGTTGCCCTTGCCGCAGACGACCCGGATCGCGCCGTCTGGGGCGAGGTCCCCGACCGCCGCCGCGACCTCGCGGCCGGCAGCCTCCATCAGCTCCAGCGAGGGCACCCCGCGCTCCTCGATCGCCCAGCCGTCGATCGCGCGCATCCCGTCCGCGTCGTAGAGGGGATTCAGCCAGGGCTCCATTCGGGGCTCCAGCACCCGACGCTACTCGACGGTGACGGTCTTCGCGAGGTTGCGCGGCTGGTCGACGTTGAGGCCGCGCGTTCTTGCGATGTCGTAGGCGAGCAGCTGCAGCGGCAGGATCGCGACGATCGGCTGCAGGATCCAGTCGGTGCGGGCCACGTAGATCGTCTCGTCGGCGACGGCGGCGACGCGCTCATCGCCTTCGGTCGCGATCGCGATCGTCGAGGCGCCGCGCGCCCGCACCTCTTCGACGTTGGAGAGGACCTTCTCGAGCACCGGGCTCTCGGTCGCGACGGAGACGACCGGCGTCGATTCGTCGAGCAGCGCGATCGGGCCGTGCTTCATCTCGCCTGCGGCGTATGCGTCGGTCGGGATGTAGGAGATCTCCTTCAGCTTCAGCGCGCCCTCGAGGCAGACCGGAAGGCCGATATGGCGGCCGAGATAGAGGAAGAAGCCCTGGCCGCTGTGCCTGGCGCAGACCTCTCCCACCGGGCCCTCGGATGAGGAGAGGGTCTCCTCGATCTTCGACGGAAGCTGCTTGAGCTCGGCGACCAGATCGGCCAGGCGCTCCCTCGACAGGGTCTCGCGCAGCTCGGCGAGGTGGAGGCCGATCAGGTACATCAGCGCCCCCTGGGCGACGAAGGTCTTGGTCGCCGCGACGCTGATCTCGAGCCCGGCGCGGGTGTAGAGCACGGCGTCGGCGTCGCGGGTCGCCTGGCTGCCGCGGACGTTGGTGATCGCCAGGACCCTGGCGCCGCGCTCGCGGGCGAGGCGCATCGCCGCCAGCGTGTCGGCCGTCTCGCCCGACTGGGTGATCCCGATCACCAGGTCGTCGGGCCCGACCACCGGGTTGCGGTAGCGGTACTCGGAGGCGATGTCCATCTCGACCGGCACCCGCGCCCACTCCTCGATCGCGTAGCGGCCGAGGAGCCCGGCGTGGTAGGAGGTGCCGCAGGCAACGATCACGATGCGCCGCACCTCGCGCAGGAACGAGTCCTCGATCTCGATCTCCGAGAGGTCGACCCCCTCGTCCCCCGGCAGCCGTCCGGCGATCGTTTCGGCGACGGCGTCGGCCTGTTCGTGGATCTCCTTCAGCATGAAGGTCTCGTAGCCGCCCTTCTCGGCGGCGGTCTCATCCCAGGAGATCTCCTCGGGCTCTCGCTCGACCGGGTTTCCCTGGGTGTCGGTCACGGTCACGCCCGAGGAGTCGATCGTGACGATCTCGTCGTTCTCGATGGTGACCGCGAGGCGGGTCTCGGCGAGGAAGGCGGGGATCGCCGAGGCGAGGAAGCTCTCGCCGTCGCCGACGCCCGCGACCAGCGGGCACTCCTTGCGCGCGCCGACCAGGACGCCGGGCTGGTCGGCATGCATCGCGACGAATGCATAGTGGCCGCGGAGCTCGGCGAACGCCGCCCGGACGGCGGCGGCGAGGTCGCCGCCGTAGTGGCAGGCGATCAGATGGGCGACCACCTCGGCATCGGTTTCGGAACTGAACTCCTGGCCTTCGTCCTCTAGCCGCTGCCTCAGCTTGGCGTGGTTCTCGACGATCCCGTTGAGGACGATGTGGACGCGGTCGGAGCTGTCGCTGTGGGGGTGGGCGTTCTCCTCTGTGACCTTGCCGTGGGTCGCCCATCGCGTGTGGGCGACGCCGGTCGTCGCCGGCGGCGCCGCGACGGCCACGCCTCCCCCGCCCTGCTCCTCCTCGATCGCGGCCCGGAGGTTGGAGAGGTTGCCGACGGCGCGGACGCTGTCGACGCGGCCGTCCTCGATCACCGAGACGCCCGCCGAGTCATAGCCCCGGTACTCGAGCTTCTCGAGTCCGGCGACCAGCAGGTCCCGGCAGGGTCGGCCGCCCACGTATCCGATGATTCCGCACATGGAAGGCGATTAAGGGTAAACGGCCGCGGCGTGCTTCTAGGCGAGCTCGCGCCTGACGACAGCGGCCAGCCGCTCGCAGATCGCGTCGGCCTCCCCGGCGTCGGGGGCCTCGACCATCACCCGGACGAGCGGCTCGGTGCCGGAGGGGCGGAGGAGAATCCGGCCCCTGCTCTCGAGCGAGGCCTCCTCCTCCCTCACCGCATTCCAGACGGGCGTGGCGCCGTCGAGCGCGCCGCGGTCGCCGACCTCGACGTTGACCATCCGCTGCGGCAGCCTCTCCATCGGGACTGTCGCGGCGAGGTCGCCGCCGCCGAGCTCGCGCATCGTCATCAGCGCCGCCGCGATCCCGTCGCCGGTCGCGACGAACCGGGTGTCGATGATGTGGCCGGACTGCTCGCCGCCGAGCGCCCATCCCCGTCGGTGCAGCTCGTCGAGCACGTAGCGGTCGCCGACCTGGGTGACAGCGACCTCGATCCCGGCCTCCTCCATCGCCCGGTGGAACCCGAAGTTGCTCATCACGGTGACCGCGATGCCCCCGCCCAGCTCGCCCCGGGCGCTCAGGCCGCGGGCGGCGAGGGCGATCAGCTCGTCCCCGTCGTGGGCGCGCCCGGAGCCGTCGACCGCCAGGACGCGGTCGCCGTCGCCGTCGAACGCGAAGCCGACCGACGCCTTCGAGTCGCCCGCGAGGTGGTCGCGCAGGTGGTCGAGCTCGGTCGAGCCGCAGCCGTCGTTGATGTTGCGGCCGTCGGGCTCGACCGCGATCGCCTCGACCGTCGCCCCGAGACGCTCGAAGATCGCCGGCCCGACCCTGTGGGTGGCGCCATTGGCGCAGTCGAGCGCGACCGTGATCCCCTTCAGGTCGAGCGGAAAGGCGGCCTCGAGAGCACGCAGATAGTCCTCCATCGCCCCCTCGAGCTCACGGACCTGCCCCACCGGCTCGGCGGCGGGCACGGCCTCGATCAGAACCTCGATCGCGGCCTCGGCCTGATCGCTCAGCTTCGTCCCCGCGGCGGAGAAGAACTTGATCCCGTTGTCGCGGAAGGGGTTGTGGGACGCTGAGACGACCGCCGCGAGGTCGAGCCCCAGTTTTTTGACCAGGATCGCGGCGGCGGGCGTCGGGAGCACCCCGCCGAGCAGGGCGTCACCCCCGGCGGCGGCGACGCCGGAGGCAAGTGCGGACTCGAGCATCGGCCCCGACTCGCGGGTGTCGCGGACGATCAGGACCTGCGGGCGGTCGACCTCGAGCGTCGCGACCGCGGCGCGGCCCAGGGACATCGCGAGCTCGGCGGTGAGGAAGGCGCCCACCTCCCCTCGGACCCCGTCGGTTCCGAAGAGCTTGCGCTCCACAGACAAGCAGGCCCCTAGCGCTTGGAGAACTGCGGACGCTTGCGGGCCTTCTTCAGGCCGGCCTTGCGCCGCTCCTTGACGCGGGCATCGCGGGTGAGGAAGCCGCGGCGCTTGAGCTCGCTCCGGAGCTCGGGGTCGACCTCGGTCAGGGCCCTGGCGATTCCGTGGCGGACGGCGCCGGCCTGGCCGCCGATTCCACCGCCGTGAACGCGGACCCGGACGTCGACGCTGCCCTCGTAGCCGGTCGTGGCGAGCGGCTGGCGGGCCATCGTCTGGTGCAGCGGCCGCGGGAAGAACTCCTCGAGCGGGCGCGTGTTGACCACGATCTCGCCGCTGCCGGGCAGAAGGGTGACGCGGGCGATGGCGCTCTTGCGCTTGCCTGTCGCCAGGTAGCGGGCGTCTCCCTCGAGCTTCGCCGGCGTGCGGGGCGCGGGGCGGTCCTCGTCCTCCTCGCCGGCCCCGCCGACCAGCTCGGCCTCTCGACGCGCGCGCTCCTCCTCCTCGGCCTCGACCCTTGCCTGCTCCTCGGCGCTCAGCGGCCGCTCCTCCTCCTCGACCGCGATCGGCTCGAGGTCGGCCCCCGGGATCAGATCGGCTTTTTTCTCGGATTTGGCCTCGGGCTCATCGGCCTCGACCGAGGCATCCTCGGCGAGCTCGGCCGGATCATCGTCGTCGGACTCGTCCGCCTCAGCCGCGGGTGGTGTCGAGGATGGCTCCTCGCCCGCAGCGTCGTCCGCCGAGGACGAGGAGTCATCCTCGGCGACAGGACCCGCGGCCGCGGCCGACTCCTCCGCTTCGCGTTCGGGGTCGGCGGGCGAATTCTCCCGCGACTCCTGGTCTTTCCGCTCGTCCTCAGTCATCGCTCGATCTCCATCGGCTGCGGTTTCTGCGCCGCGTGCGGGTGATCCGGGCCGGCGTAGACCTTGAGCTTGGTCAGCTGGCGGCGGGCAAGCCGGTTGCGGGGGAGCATCCCCTTGACCGCCTTGCGGATCACCTCCTCCGGGCGCCTGTCGAGCATCTCACCCAGGGTGCGGGACTTGATCCCGCCCGGGTAGCCGCTGTGGCGCCAGTAGCGCTTCTGCTCGAGCTTCTTCCCGGTCACCTGGATCTTCTCCGCGTTGACGACGACGACGAAGTCGCCGGTGTCGACGTGCGGCGTGTACTCGGGCTTGCGCTTTCCGCGCAGCGCATCGGCGATGCGGGTCGCCAGACGACCCAGAGTCTGGCCGTCGGCATCGACTACGTACCAGTCGCGCTGGCGGTCTGCGGGTGTCGCAACGTAGGTCTTCATCGTGCAAAAACCGCGCGGGCAGCCCTGCGCGGCGGAGCAGCATCATAGCCGCACGCCGCTCTATACTGCCGCGCCAGCGATAGCCGAATCCCGGCCGGCCCAGCCGGACGGGGGCGGAGGAACCGTAGGGGCCTTGCAGGTCCCAGGGGCGAATCGGCCGAACAGGTCCGTAGCGCAGCTCTTTCAGCGCGAGCCCGACAGCTAACTCCGTAGGCGAACGGAAGAGGGGATGTACGTGGCGCGCAGCGGGACGGGTGCCGGTTTTCGGCAAACCGGATTTGGATTGATCGCGGTGCTGGCGGCGGGATGGGCGTACGGGACCGCGCCGGCGGCGGCGGAGACGGGCGGCGCCCCGACGCCGGCCGGGATGGCGCCCGCCCCTCCGAGCAAGACCGGGACACCGGCGGCCGAAGCCCCGAGCGCGGGCAACATCACCCTCCTCTCCGCCGAGGTCACTCCCCGCAAGTCCTTCTACTACGGCGTCCGCTACCCGAGCCTCGGCTACTCGATCGGCAGCGACCAACCGCAGAACGACCTCCGGGTCGACGTCGTCGACGCAGCCGGGGAAGTGATGGCCAGCTTCTACCGCAACGACATCGCGCCGGGCGTCGAGGACAGGGTCCGCTGGTCGGGCACGACGACCCTCGGCCGCCCCGCCCCAAACGGCCGCTACACGTTCCGGATCTCAGCCCAGACCGCTCCCGAACCGCTGCGCGCGAAGCGCGGCGCCTCCTCCTCCGAAGCAGCGCCGATCAGCCTCGGGTTCTCCCTCTACGGCTACGCGTTCCCGCTGCTCGGCCCGCACAGCTTCGGCGACGCCGCCGACCGCTTCGGCGCTCCCCGCGCCGGCCACACGCACGAGGGGCAGGACATCCTCGCCAGGTGCGGGACGCCGATCGTCGCCGCCCGCGGCGGCCGGGTCCAGTACGCCGGCTACCAGAGCGCGGCCGGGAACTACGTCGTGATCGACGGCCGGGGGACCGGCTACGACATGGTCTACATGCACATGCGCGAACCCTCGCCGGCCCAGGAAGGGACGTCGGTGCGGACCGGACAGCCGATCGGCGTCGTCGGCGAGACCGGAGACGCGGTCGGTTGCCACCTCCATTTCGAGCTCTGGGAACCGCCCGGCTGGTACGAAGGCGGCAGTCCGATCGACCCGCTCCCCTTCCTCGAACGCTGGGACCGCTACAGCTAGTCGGCAGCTGAGCGCCGCGGCGCCAGTTTCTGAGTCAGCGCCAGGGCGACCGCGACCGGCACCGTCGCCGGCAGCGTGTCGAGGACGAAGAAGAGGAGGTCGAAGGCGAGGGCGAGTACGGCCGTCAACCGGGCGGCGGTGCGCTGGCGGCGGCGCTCGACGGCGAGCAGGCAGCCGGTCGTAGCGGCGACGAACACGTCGCCGAACCCGATCCGGGCGGAGCCGAACGCGATCACCTGCAGCCGCGGAAGCGCCCCTGGGTGGGCGGCGACCAGGACCCCGTTGGGGCCCTGGAGGAGTTCGGCGGTGACGAGGATCGCGTCGATCGTCGCCATCGCGTAGATCCCCCACCGCAGCCGGGGGCCCGGCACCGCCGAGGCGAGAAGCCAGCCGAGGGTGACGCAGGCGAGCGAGGAAACCGCGGCGGCGGCGACCTCGCCCGCCAGCGCCCCCTTCGAGATCCAGGCGAGGGCGAAGAGCGGGATCGCGGCCAGGCCCCAGACCGGTCGCGAGCCGGCGATCAGCCAGCCGAGGGCGACCGCCGCCAGCGGCGGGCAGGCGATCAGCGCGAGGTAGGAGAGAACGGTTGCCGAGCCCGGGGTCGCGGCGACGATCGCGATCACGACGATGATCGAGGCGGCCGGTATGACCGCCCACCAGGGGCTTCGCAGCGACTGCGCCCAGCCCGCCGGCCGCGCCCGCGGCAGCGCCACAAGCGCCGCCTGCAGCAGGCTCAGGGTCGCGATCGAGACCGGAAAGGACGGCATCGCCGCCCGACCCTAGATGGCTACTCCCACTCGATCGTCGCGGGCGGCTTCGAGGAGATGTCGAGCGCGACGCGGTTGACGCCACCGATCTCGTTGATGATCCGGTTCGAGACCCGCTCGAGGAGGTCGTACGGCAGCCGCGCCCAGTCCGCGGTCATCGCGTCGTCGGAGGTCACCGCCCGGATCACGATCGGATAGGCGTAGGTGCGCCCGTCGCCCTGGACGCCCACCGAGCGGACGACCGGCAGCACGCAGAACGACTGCCAGAGCCGGCGGTAGAGCTCGGCGGCGCGGATCTCCTCCTGGAGGATCGCGTCGGCACCGCGGAGGATGTCGAGGCGCTCCTTCGTCACCTCGCCGCCGACGATCCGGATCGCGAGGCCGGGGCCGGGGAAGGGCTGGCGCCAGACCAGTCGTTCGGGAAGCCCGAGCTCGGCGCCGACCGCCCGGACCTCATCCTTGAACAACATTCGCAGCGGCTCGACCAGCTCGAACTCGAGGTCGTCGGGCAGGCCACCGACGTTGTGGTGGGACTTGATCGTCGCCGCATGGTCCGAGCCGCCGGACTCGATCACATCCGAGTAGAGGGTCCCCTGGACCAGATATCGCGCGTCCTCGAGCTTCGCGGCCTCCTCCTCGAAGACGCGGATGAACTCCTCGCCGATGATCTTCCGCTTCTGCTCGGGATCCTCGACGCCGGCGAGCCGGGCGAGGAACCGGTCCTCGGCGTCGACGTGGACCAGCGGGATGCCGAAACGCTCGAATGCCTCGACGACCTGCTCGGCCTCGTTCAGGCGCATCAGGCCGTGGTCGACGAAGACGCAGGTCAGCCTCTCGCCGACCGCACGGTGGACGAGCAGCGCCGCGACCGAGGAGTCGACGCCCCCCGAGAGGCCGCAGATGACCCTCCCGTCGCCGACCTGAGCGGCGACCTTCGCCACCTGTTCGGCGATCACCGATTGCGGTGACCACTGCTCCTCGCAGCCGGCGATCTCGCGCAGGAAGCGGGTCAGGATCTCGGTCCCGTAGGGAGTGTGGACCACCTCGGGGTGGAACTGGATCCCGTAGAGGCCGCGGTCGGGGTCCTCGCAGGCGGCGACCGGAGAGCCCGGCGTCGAGGCAAGCGCGGCGAACCCCGGCGGCGGCTCGAAGACAGTGTCACGGTGACTCATCCAGCAGCTCTGGGTCTCCGGCAGGCCGGCGAGCAGGGTGCCACCGGAGTCGCGCAGTGACAGCTCGGTGCGCCCGAACTCCCCCGTCTCGGCACCCTCGACCCTGCCGCCGAGGCTCTGGACCATCGCCTGCATTCCGTAACAGATCCCCAGCATCGGGATCCCGAGCTCGAGCAGCTCGGTCGGGAACGCCGGCGCCCCCGGCTCGTAGACCGAGGCCGGGCCGCCCGAGAGGACCAGGCCGTGCGGCCGCCGCTCGCGGATCTGCTCGGCGGAAACGCTCGCCGGGAGCATCTCCGCGAACACCCCGCATTCCCGGATCCGGCGCGCGATCAGCTGCGAGTACTGCCCGCCGAAATCGAGAACCAGAACCTCCTCGAGCCGCCCAGAGCCAGGTTGGTCGACATCGGCGGCTTGGGCGGTGGCCGCACCGGCCCGGGGGTCCGCGGTTGTCTCACTCACGGCATCTCCGGCGGGTGGTGCCGGGGGCAGGACCTCGCCCGCAGCGTCGTCCCGCGAGAACGAGGTGCTGTCCCCGGCGACGGGACCCGCCGGCCGATCCGTCAGTCATCCGAAACAGCAACCCCCGCGCTGACGGCGGCACGACCGTTGGAGCCCATGCCGACCGACTGCTCGTTCTGGAGCTTCTTGCCCTCGCTCTGCAGCGCAGGAGCGACCATCACCTCCGCCCGCTGGAAGGAGCGGATGTCCTCGTAGCCGGTCGTCGCCATCGAGGTTTTCAGCGCCCCCATCAGGTTGAAGGTGCCGTCGTTCTCCTGGGCCGGCCCGAGCAGGATCTCCTCCATCGTCCCGTCCTGCTTGGTCGAGACCCGGGTTCCGCGGGGCAGCGAGGGGTGAAAGGTCGCCATTCCCCAGTGGAAACCGCCACCGGGAGCCTCCTTGGCGCGGGCCAACGGCGACCCGACCATCACCGCGTCGGCGCCGACGGCGATCGCCTTCGAGACGTCCCCCCCGGTCCGCATGCCACCGTCGGCGATGACGTTGACGTACTCGCCGGTCTCGAGCATGTGCTGGGCGCGGGCGGCGGCGACGTCGGCGATCGCGGTCGCCTGCGGCACGCCGATCCCGAGGACCCCACGGGTAGTGCAAGCGGCGCCGGGCCCGACCCCGACCAGAACCCCGACCGCCCCGGTCCGCATCAGGTGCAGCCCGGTCGAGTAGGACGCGCAGCCGCCGACCACGGTCGGCACCGGCACTTCGGCGATGAACTCCTTCAGGTTCAGCGGCTCGACGGTGGTCGAGACGTGTTCGGCCGAGATCACGGTGCCCTGGATGACGAGGATGTCGATCCCCGCCTCGACCGCGATCTCGTAGTGCTCGCGCACCCGCTGCGGCGTCAGGGAGCCACAGGCGACGGCGCCCCGCTCCTTGATCTCGGCAATCCGTTGCCCGATCAGCTCCGGCTTGACCGGCTCGGCGTAGATCTCCTGCATGGTCCGCGTCGCCAGGTGCTTGGGCGCCGCGGCGATCCTCTCGAGCTGCTCCTCGGCGTTCTCGAAGCGGGTCCAGATCCCCTCGAGGTTGAGCACCCCGAGGCCTCCGAGTTGGTTGACGAGGGCGGCGGTGTCGGGGCTGACAACCCCGTCCATCGCCGACGCGACCAGCGGCAGCTCGAAGCGATAGGGGCCGAGGGTCCAGCTGATGTCTATGTCGTCAGGATCGCGGGTGCGGCGCGACGGGACGATCGCGATGTCGTCGAATCCGTAGGCGCGCCTCCCCTTCTTGCCTCGGCCGATATCGATCTCCATGCGTCCTCCAGGGCGGGGTGGCGTTGAACAGCCAGACTACACTTCCGCGTGGACCTCCAAGTCCTGGAGCTCGACCTGATCGAGGAGCCGCTCGACCTGGTTGCGATCGATTACTCCGGCGCCGAAATGCTGGGTCGACTCGGCCCCGCAGGCGACCGCGTAGGCGAGGCACTCGCGCGGATCCATCCCGTCATAGCGGGCGGCGACGTAACCGGCCAGGTAGGCGTCGCCGGATCCCACCGTCGAGACCGGGTCGAGCGGTCGCGTCCGCGCCTCGAGGAAGCTGCGCTCGGCCCCGCCGCCGACGACGGCGACGCATCCGTCGGGCCTCGTGATCGCCGCTTCGCCGGCCCCGAGCCGAAGCAGTTCGGTCAGCCCGTTGACGACGTCGTCCCGCCCTGAGAACTCCTGGCCGACGAGCTCCTCGGCCTCGAGTTCGTTCGGGGTGACCAGCGAGGCGCCGGCGCGGATCCCGGCGAGCATCGGCTCGCCGTCGGCGTCGAGGATCACCTCGACGTCGCGTTCACGGAGCTCGTTGACCAGCCGCGCGTAGAGGTCCTCGGGGGCCCCGGGCGGAAGCGATCCGGCGAGGACGCAGAGCCTGGCGCCGCCGGCGAGGTAGGCGAGCCGCTTGACGAAGCGCTCGACCTCCTCGGGGCTGACCGCCGGCCCGCGCTCGTTGATCTCGGTCTGTTCGCCAGACGTCGGGTCGATCACCGCGAGGTTGATGCGGGTGTCGCCGGCGATCGTCGTGAAGTCGGTCAGCACCGCCTCTTTGCGGAGCTGCTCGAGGACCCGGGTGCCGGTCGGGCCGCCGGCGAAC
>DASXBC010000245.1:0-16105 GCA_036406355.1 Solirubrobacterales bacterium
GCCGCCGCCGCCGGCGCCGACGCGATCGCCGCCGAGGACCTGGCCATGGTCCGCCCGTTCAACCTCGTCATCGCCGAGCCCGGCGGGGTGAGCTGGCTGCGCTACGACGGCGCCGGGCTCGGCCGCCACGACGTCTCCCCCGGCCTCCACATCCTCACCGCCGCCGACCTCGACGACATGAGCAACCCGCGCCAGCGCCACTGGCTGCCGGAGTTCGAGTCGGCAGCCGCCCCCGCGCCGCGCCCCGAGGACGAGGCGCCGGCCGGCTGGGGTGGTTGGCCCGAGCTGCTCGCCGACGTCGACCGCCCCTACGACGACCCGCGGGCGCTGAACGTCCGCCACGGCGGCGCCGAGGGAGTCTTCGGCACGGTCTCGGCCTCGCTCATCGCCCTCGGGGCAGAGCGCCTCAAGTTCGAATTCTGCCCCGGGCCCCCGGACCGGGCGGAGTGGGAACCCGTCCTCTAGCCGCCGCGGCGCCTCGGCGGCAGGACCGTGAACCTGAAGCCGGCGGGGACGCCCGTGCTTCCCGTCGGGCTGACGGCATAGACGTTGAAGCGGTGCCTCCCGCCGGCGAGGCCGGTCAGCTTGGTCGGCGATGGGCAGTGACGATAGGGAGCGCCGTCGAGCCTGCAGAAGAAGGTCGAGCCGGGGACGTCGGCGGAGAAGGTGACGACAGCCCGGTGCCTGCGCGTCCGCGACGGCGGGTGCTTGCCGATCCTCACCTTCGGTATCGCCTCCTTCTTCTCCGGCGGCGGCGGGGAGGGCGGGGGCGGCGGCGAGGGGACCGGGTCCTGGCGCAGCAGCGCCGAGCCTGAGAGCTCCGGTTCGGCCGAGGTCACCGTCGCCGTGATCGTCGGCGTGCCGACCGCGGTCGATGAGCGGATCGCGGCGCTGTAGGTCCCGTCTTCGTTGTCGACGACGGGCCCGATCTGCTGGCCGCCGTCGGTCGAGGAGAACTCGACCGTTTCGCCTGGCACCGGGACCCCGTCCCCGTCGCTGACGAGCGCGGTCGCGGTGGCGGTCGATTTGCCGTCGGCGACGATGTGGCTCGGCGCGAGCTGCAGCCGGGCCTCGGCCGGCGGGCCCGGGCACGGGGTGCCGCCCGGACCGCTGACGATCGGCAGCGGCTGGATCTGGAAGACCGGGCTCAGTGCCTGGTTCCACGGCGTCGTCGTGCTCGACCCGACGTAGGGACCGCAGCGGAGCGCGGTCTCGACGACGCCCGAGCCCGCCGGCATATTCAGGTCGATCTCGGTGATCGGAAACGGCGGCAGCACCGGCATGCTCGCGACCAGGTTGCCGGTGACGGGGTCGGCCTTCAGCAGCAGCGTCAGCTTCATCGCGATCCCGAAGCCGGTCGGCAGCAGGTAGACGCGGTAGCCGCCGCCGGGATCGACGCCGCCGAAGTAGGCGGAGCCGGCGACTTCCGGCACGGCGATCCGCGTCGTTCCGCTCAGGAACGGAGAGCCGCCCTTCGCTTCCGGCACGACCGGCGTCGCGATCCTCACCGAGCCGATCTTCGCCGGCGCAGTGCAGGCCGGCGGTTCCTCGGTCCCGATCCTCGCTTCGGCGGCGCTGCAGACCGCGTGGCGGTCGACTGCGGCCTGGTCGAGCCGGACCGCGCCGCCGAGCGGGATCACCAACGACTTGGCGCTGGAGGCCGTCGGCAGCGGCCCGACTTCCTGCGGCAGCTTGAAGTCGACGTCGAGGAAGGTCGGCGTCCTCGAGCTCTCGCGCGCCTGCACCAGGACCGAGGGGATGAAGCCGACGAAGTTGCACCCGGTCGGGGCGGGGAGCGTGGCGGCGGCTCCGGCCAGGTGTTCGGGGTCCTGGTATGTCTGAAGCTCGAGCCCGAGCGAGAGCTGCTGGCCGCAGGTCGGCGGATACCCGATCAGCGCCTTTTCCGGCGCGCCGGAGGCGGTCGGTTCGGTGTTGCAGCTCGCGTCCGCCTCGCCCGGGCACCCTTCGGAGCCCAGGGGGAACCGCGCCGCGTCGTGGACCGGGTCGAAGGGCAGCCCCCAGAGGGTCAGCCCCAGGGTCCGCAGCGGCGCCGCGCCGGGCAGGTTCGGGACGGTCAGCCGCATGCCGTAGTCGTCTCCGGTGCGGATCGTGGCGACCAGCGACTGGGTGAAGTCGAGGGTCGGGATCGTGAACGCCAGCCGGCCATAGCCGCCGCTCCCGGTCGGCGAGACGGCGTACAGGGGGGCGGTCCCGAACAGGAAGTGGGCGTCGCCCTCGTGGAAGGCGCGGGTGGTGGCGAGGCCGACCTGGGAGTCGGGCGGGCATTCGGCGATCGCGAGGTCGGCGAGCGCGCACTCCGGCACCGAGTTGAGGTACCCGGTCAGCCCTCCCGGCATTTCAAGGGTCAGCGATTTCGCCGTTTCCGGCGTCCCCGGGTGTTCGATCGCCACCGAAACGCCGATGTCGGGGTGGCCCCCCGCCTGGCTCGCCGACGCGGTCGCCGAGAACGATTCGACCTGCCCGGCGGCATTCGCGATCGGCACTGCCGCGCCGGCCAGCGCCAGGCACAGAGAGGCGCTGATCGCGGATCGTCTCAGTCGTGCGGACACGTCTATCCCAAACACCCCATGAAGGACAGGGATGCTAGAGCGGGATTCGGCTCTGAGGGGCGGCTAGAAGGTTCGGTAGCCGGGGCCGGCGGGGGCCTCGGCGGCGCGCGACCAGGTCGGAGCCGTCTCATCGGCCGCCGCGAGCGCCTCGCGGCGGGCGCGCTTGGCGCTCGCCTTGATCTCCTCCTCGGCGGCCTCGCGGACCCGGGCTTCGCGCTGCTCGGCCTGGACACGGATCCGCTCCGACTCGGCCTCGAGCTGCTCGTCGGCACGCTTGCGGGCCTGCTCGGTCGCCTTGCCTTCGACCTTCTCGATGAGCTTGCGGACCCGTTCCTCGGACTCGCGGCGGATCTCCTCGGTGCCCTGCAGCACCCGTTCCTCGATTTCGGCCTCGATCCGGACCATCGCCTCGTGGGCCTCCTCGGCCTTCGCCTCGGCCTCTGCGGCGCGCTGCTCGGCGGCGGCGACCCGCCGGTCGGCGTCGCCCTGGTTCGTCTCGATCACCTCGCGGACCCGCCTCGAGGCGTCGGCTTCGGTCCGCCTGACGGCGGCGGCGACGGCCTCCTCGGTGTTCTCGATCAGCTTCTGGCGCTCGGCGGCGGCGGACTCGCGGGCGGCCTCGAAGGCCTTCTCGGCCCGGTCGCGGGCCTCCTCCGCGCGTGTGGCGCGAGCCTCCGCCTCGCGCCGTCTCACGCGTTCCGCGGCGACCCGGCCGCGCCCCTCCTCCCCAAGCTTCTGCAGAGTCTCCTTGGCGCGGCGCCGCAGCTCGGCGCTCTCCTTCTCCGCCCTGGTCTCGCTCTCGGCGAGCTGCTGCGCGGCGCCGGCGAGCTCCTTCTCAGCGTCGGCGAGGCGCTCCTCGCTCTCGCGGACCATTCCCAGGGCCCGGTCGGCGATCCCCCGGATCTCGGCGGTCGAGTCCTCGATTGCATCGAGCTTCACCGCCGGCCCGTTCATCGCAACATCGACCCCCATCACAGTCCTTCGCCGCTCATCGGCGCAACCTACTACGCGACTCGGCGATCCCGCTACCGGCGCAACGGCCAAAAAGTCCGCAAATTGCGGCGAACTCCGGGCCCGTCATTATCATCGTCCCCAGATGAGGCCGACCGGGACCGCAGCTCTGATCCTGGCGGCGTTGGGGCTCCTCGCTTTCGCGTCCCCTGCTGCCGCCGATCGCATCTACTTCGGGTCGAACTCGAGAATCTCCTACGTCAACCTCGACGGCAGCGGCGGCGGCAATTTGAACACCGGCGCGGCGACCGTCGACTCGGTGAGGGGAATCGCGATCGACCCCGCCGCGGGCCGGATCTACTGGGTCAACGGGGAAGTCGCCTCGAAGATCTCCTGGGCGAACCTCGACGGCAGCGGCGGCGGCGACCTGGCGGTCACCGGGCCGGCGGCCTTCGACCCCAGGGGCCTCGCGATCGACCACGCCGCCGGCAGGCTCTACTGGTCGAACAATCAGGCGGCGGCGCAGGAAGCGATCGCCTACTCCAGCTTCGACGCCAGCGTCGTCGGCTTCCTGCCGACGACCGGAGCGACGGCCTCCGAACCGACCGGGGTCGCGATCGACCCCGCGTCGGGCCGGCTCTACTGGTCGAACTACCAGGGCAAGATCTCCTACGCCAACCTCGACGGCAGCGGCGGCGGCGACATCAACACCTCGGGATCGCTGGGCGCGCTCGCGGAAGGGGTCGCGATCGACCCCACCCGCCACCGGATCTACTGGGCCGACCATGAAACGGCGATCCCCTACTTCGCGCGGATCTCCTACGCCAACCTCGACGGAAGCGGCGGCGGCGACATGCCGACCGAAGAGACGCTCGACTTCCCGATCGGGGTCGCGATCGACCCGACCGTCGACCGGGCCTACTGGGCGAACTCGGCGGCCTTCTCCGGCACCGGCTCGATCTCCTATGGCTCGCTCGAAGGGGGCGGGGGCGGCAGCCTGAACATGGCGGGCGCGGTGACCTCACCGGGGATCGCCTATCCCGCCCTGCTGAAGGCGCCGCTCGGGACCGGGGCGCCGAAGCTCGACGCGCAGATCGCGCTGCGACCCCGCTTCCTCACCTGCGACGAAGGGACCTGGGCCGGCGACATCCCGGAGGCGCAGTTCTACCGCGCGCCGCAGAGCTTCAGCTACCAGTGGACGAAGGACGGCCAGCCGGTGCCGGGCGCGACCCGGTCCAACATCGGGGTCGAAGGATCGCCCGGCGGCGATTACGCCTGCCAGGTGACCGCGACCAACGCCGGCGGCTCGACGACGCAGACGAGCAGGACGCAGTTCGTCTGCTGCCCTCTGGGCCCGAGGGCGACGGCGGCACGGCTGGCGCTCGTCAGGGGCGGAAAGGCGATGCTGAAGCTGACCTGCCCACCCGGAGCCGAACCGTGCGCCGGCCGGCTGCGGCTCGAATCGAGCTGGCCCGGCAGGAAGCTTCGCAAGCCTCCCGTCACCTACGGAGAACGATCTTTTTCCGTGCCCGGCGGGGTGACCGCAACCGTCAAGGTCAAGCTGAGCCGTCAGGCGCGATCGCGGCTCCGCACTTTGCACAGCCACCGCCTGCGGGCGGGCCTGGAAGGCAGCGGCGTCGACCACCGCGTCGTCCTCCTCAAGCTCGCGAAGAAGAAGCCGAAGCGGCGCTAGCCGGACTGCTGCGGCTCGCGCTCGTGCAGCTCGCGCTTCAGGACCTTGCCGGTCGCGTTGCGCGGCAGCTCGTCGAGGAACTCGAACTCGCGCGGCGCCTTGTATGAGGCGAGGTGGGCCTTGACGTGCTTTTTGAGGTCGTCATCGGAGAGGTCGGCCCCCTCGACGAGGACGACGAAGGCCTTCAGCCGCTGTCCGAACTGGTCGTCGTCGACTCCGATCACCGCCACCTCGACGACGCTCTCGTGGTCGGCCAGCAGGTCCTCGACCTCGCGCGGGAAGACGTTCTCGCCGCCGGAGACGATCATCTCGTCGTCGCGGCCGTCGACGAAGAGGCGGCCGTCGGCGTCGAAATGGCCGACGTCACCGCTGCTCAGCAAGCCGTCGATGACCTCCTTGCCGCCGCCGCCGGTGTAGCCCTCGAATGACATCTCGCTGCCGACGAAGATCCTCCCGACCTCGCCGGGGGCGACCTCCCTCCCGTCCTCGTCGAGGAGCTTGACGACGGTGCCGCGCGGGGGCGTGCCGGCCGTGCCCGGGGCGGCGCGCAGGTCCTCGGGGGTCGCCACCGTCGCCATCGCGACCTCGGTCGAGCCGTAGAGGTTGTAGATGTTGTCTCCGAAGCGGTCCATCCATTCGAGCGCCAGCTCGCCGGGCAGGGCCGAGCCCGAGAGCGCGGTGACCCGCAGCGAGGACAGGTCGTATGAGCGGAGCGTCTCCTCCGGCAGTTGCAGGATGCGCTGGATCATCACCGGCACCACGGCGAGGACCCGGGCGCGGTTGTCCTCGATCGCCTTCAGCGTCTCCTCGGGGTCGAAGCGGCGCCGAAGGACGAGGGTCGCCGCGGTCGGCAGGCCGATCGCGAAGTGGAAGAAGCCCCAGGAGTGGAAGAGGGGTGCGGCGACCATGAACGTGTCGCGACTGCGGTAGGGGATCTTGTCGATCATCGCCGCGACCGTGTGCAGGCCCTCCGGGTTGCTGCGCTGGGCCCCCTTCGGCGTCCCGGTCGTGCCGGAGGTGAGGATCACGAAACGGGCGTGTTCGGGGGGCGGCTTCAGGTTCGACTCGTCGCCGGCCGCGATCAGCGAGTCCAGCGTCGGCCCCTGGGTCCCGCCCTCGGTCCAGCCGATCACCCGCTCGACGCCGTCGTCGACTTCTTCGAGCAGGCCGGAGAATTCCTCGTCGTAGATCAGCGCCTTGGCCTTCTCGCGGCTGGTCACCTCGGCGAGCTGGGGCCCGGCGAACATCGTGTTCAGGTAGATCGCGCTGGCGCCGATCTTGGCGCAGGCGGCGGTGACCTCGATGAAGCCGCGGTGGTTGCGGCACATCACTCCGACCCCGTCCCCGAACCCGATCCCCATCTCCGCGAGCGAGTGGGCGAGGGCGTTGCTGCGGCGGTGGAGCTGTTCCCAGGTGAGCGAGCCGCGTTCGTCGATGATCGCCGTCTCGTCCGGGTGGTGGAGGGCGGCGAGCGTGACCCCCGTCGCCGGCGACGGCCCCCAGCGCATGAACGTGTAGCCCATCTTCGCCGCGACGTCGGGACGCAACAGGCCGAGCACTTCGGAGTCGTGCATCACCTTGACGACGAAGGCTTTGTCGGCGACGGTCTTGCGCAGGCTCGAGCCTATGGTGCTGAGGCTTGCCATCGAGAGTCGAAGACTATTCGCTCTCCACCGAAGCGACCGCGATGCAGGCGATTCCCTCGCCCCGGCCGATCCAGCCCATTCCCTCGTTGGTCGTCGCCTTGACGCTGACCCGGGCCGAGGTCGCCCCGGCGAGCACCCGCTCCATCTCCGCCCGCAGCGTCGCCAGCCGCGGCGTCTCGCAGACGACCGTCGCGTCGATGTTGACGATCCGGCCGCCGATCATTCCGACCACGGTCCGCAGCAGGTCGACGGAGTCGGCGCCGCGCCAGCGATCCTCGTCGTCGGGGAACAGGGTGCCGATGTCGCCGAGGCCGCCGGCCCCGAGCAGGGCGTCGATCACCGCGTGGGTGAGGACGTCGGCGTCGGAGTGGCCCTCGAGGCCGCTCTCGTGCTCGACCTCGACCCCGCCGAGGATCAGCGGCCGGTCGGCGCCGAAGCGGTGGCTGTCGTAGCCGATCCCGACGCTCACCCGATCTCCTCCAGCCGCCGCCGGCGATTCTCAAAGACGCAGATCTCGGTGACGCCGAGCCCATCGAGGAACTCGAGCGCCGCCTCGTAGCCGTAGCCGACGTGCTCGGGCAGATGGGCGTCGGAGGAGAGGGCGAAGGCGGCGCCCGCTTCGACGCACATCTCCGCGAAGGCAGGCGCCGGGTAGAGCTCGCCGACCGGCTTGCGCAGGCCCGCGGTCGAGACCTCGACCGCGACGCCGGTCTCGGCGATCGCCTCGATCGCCGGCTCGTAATAGGCGCGGGGGTCGCGGTCGGGGAGCGGTCGGCCGCGACCCCAGACCTTGACCAGGTCGGGGTGGGCGAGGATGTCGAACAGGCCCGAGCGGGCGGCGGCGCCGAGCGCTTCGAAATAGCGCGACCAGACGCGGTCGGCGTCCCCGGTGTCGTCCCAGATGTCGAACCCCTCGTGGTCGACCGCCTCGTCCCCGATGAAGTGGACCGAGCCGACGACGTAGTCGAAGTCGCGGGCCGCGAGGAGGTTCGCGGTGCGGTCCTCGGCGCCGGGAACGAAGTCCATCTCGATCCCGACCCGCAGCTCGGCGCCGCGGACGAACTCGCAATAGGCGTCGAGGTCGTCGCGGGCCTGTTCGCGCCAGAACGGGTGGTCCCAGAGCTCGAGCGACTGGGTGAAGCGGTGAATGTGCTCGGAGACCCCGAGCTCGGCGATCCCGGCCTCAGCGGCGGCCTCGAGGTAGCGGTCGACGTTCTCGGCGGTGAAGTAGCGCTCGGCCGTGGTCCCGTCCTCGTCGGGGCGGAGATGGACGTGGTAGTCGGTCAGGGTCATGGCATTTCGCGCTTCGCTCGCGGGTGTGAGCCTAGGTGACGCCGCCCGCGGATACGCTCCCGGCGTGCATCGCAGGCTCTCCATCTGGGCGCAGCTGGGAGTCCTCGCCGCCGCCTTCGCCCTCGGCGTCGGCGTCGCGACGATCCTCGGCGCGATCGACCTCGGGGTCGCCCTCGGCGTCGGCCAGGTCTGCTTCGCCGCCGCGCTGGCCTGGGTCCTGCTCCATTAGCGCTCGGAGGAGCGCTCGGCGAGCAGGAGCTCGGCGACGCGGAGGTCGAGCGGCGTCGTCACCTTGATGTTCTCGGCCGGCGCCGGGTGGATCAGCACGCGACCGCCGGCCGCCTCGACCGCCATCGCCTCGTCGGTCGCCGCCACGGCCGCGTCCGGATCGGCCTCGAGCGCCCGCCGCAGCGCCTCGACCCTGAACACCTGCGGCGTCTGCGCTGCCCACAGCTCGGCCCGATCGACCGTCCCCTCCACCACGAGACCACCGAACTGCGTCATATCGACGCGTTTCGGAGGTCTCGGTCCCTCCGACCCGGTGCTCTGCCCGGTGGCGCGCTTGATCGTGTCCGAGACCGGGGCCGCGGCGATCGCCCCGTCGGCGCCGGGATCGGCCACGAGCGCCGCGACAACGTCCTCGACCAGCCGCGGGGTCAGCAGCGGCCGCGCCGCGTCGTGGATCGCGACCAGCTCGGTCTCGACCCGCTCGAGGCCGTTGCGGACCGACTCGGCCCGCATCCCGCCGCCGGCAACGACGAACAGGTCCTCGCCGGTGAACTCGTGCTCGTGCTCGGCGGCGCCGGGCGGTGCGACGACGACGATCTCGCCGATCGAGTCGGCCTCGCGCAGCGCCTCGATCGACCACTCGACCATCGGCCTGCCCGCCAACTCGACCAGGGCCTTCGGGCCGCCGGCTCCAAGCCTCTGACCGGAGCCGGCGGCGGCGATGACCGCTGTTACTGAGCCTGGACTACGCGGTGGCGACGAAGCGCCCCTCCAGCAGGCCGTCCAGGTAATCCTCCGCGCCCTCCTCGTCCTTGTCGAGCGCATACATGAACTCCGACGCGAGGATCTTCTTGGCCCTCGTGTACATCTGCTTCTCGCCGGTCGAGAGGCCCTTTTCCATCTCCCGGATCGCCAGGTTCCGCACCACCTCGGCCAGCTCGAAGACGTCGCCGGTCTTGATCTTCTCGCGGTTGTACTTGAAGCGCCGATTCCAGTTCTTCGGCATCTCCGACACGTCATCGGTGAGGACGTCGGTGACCTTTTTGATTTCTTCCTCGTCGATCACCCGCCTCAGCCCCGCCTTCCCGGCGTTCTCGCACGGGACCATCACCGTGAGCTCGTTGTGGAGGATCTTGATCGTCAGGTATTCCCGCTCCTCCCCCATCAGCTCGCGGGTTTCTTTCTTCATGACGAGGCCCGCTCCGTGATGGGGATAGACGACCTTGTCCCCCTCCTCGAAGTCGCAGACGTACTCGACGTCCACCTCGGCCACCTCAACTACCTCCTCTAGCTCTGGAATCGCTTGCTCCTTTCGATTTCTGACGGTCCCTTACGCACCGTCAACTCTGCAAGTACCGGTCGACCAGATCGACCTCCTGGAGCCTCCGCAGCCCCTCGCGGATGTCCTTGGCCCGGGTCGGGCCGACACCATCGACAGCCTCGAGCTCGCCATCCGAGGCCGCGATCACGTCCTCGAGGGTTCCGAGCTCGTGGATGATCTTCTGGACCACAAGCTTGGGGATCCTCGGGATCCGGCCGAGGACGCGGTAGCCGCGCGGGCTCACCGGGAAGTCGAGCGTGTTGAGCTTGCGGTCGTAGCCGAGCAGCTCGGCGAGGCGGCCGAAGTCGAGCACGTCCTCATGCGGCATCCGCGAGAGCGATTCCTGGACCGCATCCAGGTTCTGCTCGGAGTCCTCGACCGAGTAGTCGCGGATCAGCGCCGTCTTTTCGGCGGCGACCCCGACCATCGACTCCTCGAGCTGCATCTCGATCAGGCGGCCCTCGGTGCCGAGCTCGACGATGTAGCGCTCGACCTCGACCGCCATCCTCGTCACCAGCTCGGCCCGCTGCAGGACCGAGAGCGCGT
Organism: Solirubrobacterales bacterium; assembly: GCA_036406355.1. GTDB lineage: Bacteria > Actinomycetota > Thermoleophilia > Solirubrobacterales > 70-9 > VRUE01. The sequence goes on from DASXBC010000245.1 coordinate 10,249, forward strand.
CGTAGAGGACGCTGCCGCCTTCGAACTCGAGGACGCTGAGCCGGGTCGCGACCTGGTCCAGACGCTCGCGGTACTTCTCGAGGGTCGCCAGACCCTGGTTGGCCTTGGCGAGGACCGCGGGGATGTCCTGGAGGATGTACTTGGTGCCCTCGACGTAGAGGGAGACGACGTCGCGGCGCTGCGAGATCGCGATCACCAGCGCCTCGGTCTGTTTCGAGACGCGCTCGGCGGTGCGGTGGCGGGTGCCGGTCTCGCTCGAGAGGATCGTCGGGTCCGGCATCAGCTGGACGTTGGCCCAGACGATCTTGGTCGCCTCGGAGTTGAGGACGATCGCGCCGTCCATCTTCGCCACCTGGTACAGCATCGCCGGCGAGTAGTCGATGTCGAGCTTGAGGCCCCCCGAGAGCATGTGGGAGATGTCCGCCGGCTCGGAGACGACGATCAGGGCGCCGGTGCTGGCGTGGACGATGTTGTCGATTCCCTCGCGCAGCGCGCCGCCCGGCGCGACGACGTCAAGAGCCCTCAGAAGCCTCGGGTCCTGCCGTTCCGAAAGCTCTTGAAGCTCATCCCCAGGCAGCGACGACATCAAGGCAAGGATGCCAAATTCCGCTTTCCAATGCGGTCTGCTTAATCCCGAGTGGAGAGGTCGGAACGGGATTTGTCAAGCCGATTTCTCACTTAGAGGTGGAAACGGCGGTGATGACGGTGGTGATGCAGCTCCTCAGGCGGCGGCTGGCCGGCGACCGCCGGATCGGGCCCGGGCGGGTGGGTGTCGCGGACGAAGGCCCAGGTGAGCGCGGCGCCGAGCGCGCAGAGCGCGACCTCGACCCAGCTCGAGCCGGCGATCGAGGCGGCGAACGAGTCGCCGCCGGCCTGCAGCGCGTGGAAGGCGGCGCTGGTAGCCGCCAGGGCGAGCGAGCCGGCGACGATCCTGTCCATTGCCAGGACACCGGACGCGATCCCGACCTTCTCCGGCGGCATCGCCGCCATCGCCGCGGTCGACATCGGCGCGTAGACGAGGCCGAGGGCGATCCCGAACAGCAGGTACCCGACGAGGACCAGGGCGTACGGGCTCGCGGCGTCGATCTGGGTGAGGAGGACGAGGCCGGCGGTGCCGAACAGCATTCCGGCGGTCATCAGGCGGCGGGCGCCGAAGCGCCCGATCAGCCGCCCCGAGAACGGCGAGATCAGGATCATCGGCGCCGTGATCGGGAGGATCAGGACGCCGCTCTCGATCGCCGAGTGGCCGAGGACGTCCTGCAGGTACTGGGGTTGGAAGAACATCACCGCCCAGTAGGAGCCGACGATCGCGAAGGCCGCGGCGCTGGCGCCAAAGTAGGGGCCGTTGCGGAAGAGGTCGAATTCGACGATCGGGTCCTCGACGGCGCGCTCGATCCGCCAGAAGGCGATCAGCGCCAGAACCCCGATAACCGCGAGCACGACGGTCGTCTCCGCCGCCCAGGCCCGCGACTGGATCATCGCCAGCACGACCGCGGTCAGCCCGATCGTCAGCGCGATGAGGCCGGGAAGGTCGATCCGGCGCCCGGCCGACGGGTCGGTCGACTCGGTCGCCGCCGCCGACATGATCAGGAAGCCGGCGACGATGATCGGCAGGTTGATCCAGAAGATCGCCCGCCAATCGATTTCGATCAGCGCCCCGCCCGCGAGCGGCCCGACGGCGAGCGCGATCGCCGAGACCGCGGCCCAGATCCCGAGCGCCCGCGCCTGTTCGCCGGCCGGAAAGGCGTTGCAGACGATCGCCAGCGAGAGGGTCAGCGTCGGCGCCGCCCCGACCCCCTGCAGGATCCGGCCGCAAATCAGCATCTCCGGCCCGCCGGCGGCGCCGGCGAGGATCGAGCCGAGCCCGAAGACGACGATCCCGGCGAGGAACGCCCGCCTGCGGCCGAACATGTCGCCGAGCCGGCCGGCGGTGACGACCAGGACCGCGATCGTCAGCAGGTAGGCGTTCATCACCCACTGCAGCTCCTCGGCGCTGGCGCCGAGGTCGTCGCGGATGCTGGGGAGGGCGAGCGCGACGACGGTCGAGTCGAGCATCAGGATGAAGAGGCCGGCGCAGGCTCCGGCCAGGACCCACCAGCGACGGTTTCGATCGTCGATCCGGAACACGCCCGCCGAATCCTCGCGGCTCAGGCGGCGGCGGAGAGGTCGCGCTCGGGGTCGATCCCCCAGCGCTCACCGACGGCGACGAGGTCGCGGTCCAGCGGCCAGCGGTCGGGCCGCTCCTCTCCCTCGTGCTCGGGGCTCGCCCCCTTCAGCGCCATGCACCCCGTGTTGTCGCCGACGTCGCGGATCTCGGCGACCTCCTCGACCGTCAGCCGCTGCTCCGGCAGCGCCGCCAGCTGGGCCCGCTTCTCCTCGATCGGGAGCGCCGCCGGCCCCGCCTCCTGGATCAGGGTCGGGACGACGCACGCGACCGCCCGGTGGGCGAGGTTCCACTGGCAGGCGAGCTGGATCGGCTTCAGCTCCCGCCGCTCGGCGATCGGCACGACGCGGGCGAGCTTCTCGAGGCCGGCCTCGATCCAGCCGTCGGGGCGGAACGCCCGGTGGTCGCCCTCGGGCAGCTCCATCCCCGGCTCGAGGTCGCCCCAGAACAGGCCGCCGTAGTCGACGACGCGGGTGATGACGCGGACGTCGTTGCGAGCGGCGGCCTCGAGGCAGAGCTCTCCCGGCCAGGGCTCGAACGGGTTGAGGATGATCATCGCCCAATCGATCCGCTCGCCGAAGCGCTCGAAGCAGGAGATCAGGTCGAGCGTGAAGCCGTTGGCGGGACCCGGTGCGACCCCGATGCTCGCCGCGAGGCCCGCCTCGCGCAGCGCCTCCATCCCGTCCCAGACCGCCTCGCTCGTGTAGCCGATCCGGTCCGGGTTATGGAGCAGGAGCAGGTCGAAAGAGGAGGCGCCGAGGCGGCCAAGGCTGCGCTCGGCCGCCATCCGCAGGTACTCGCCGTAGGCGTCGGGCCCACGCAGGGCGGGGTCGGTGAAACGCGGGAAGCCGCGCGGCCCGTCGCGCTCGCCCTCGTAGAAGTCGTGGCCGACGGCGCCGACCAGCGTGTATTGGTCGCGCGGGACCCCGGTCAGCGCCCGGCCGAGGACCTCGTCGGCCTCGCCCTGGCCGTAGGCGTCGGCGCTCAGCACCGTCGAGATCCCCTCGTCGGGGCGGAGCAGCGCTTCGAGCCGCTGCTCGGGAATCGCCTCGCCGAAGTGGAGGAACCGCCCCCCGCTCCAGGTGCCGACCGCGGTCCGGCCGAGATCGCTCATGGCCCGAACCGTAGCGGTAGCCGTGTCTAACCCGGCGGTTAGGATCGTCATCGATCACCCTGATGCGTCCGTCCCGATATGTCTCGATCCTGTGCGCCCTCGCGTCGCTGCTGACCATCGCCGCGATGGCTCCGGCCGAGGGCCTGGGTGCGGCCGCCGGCGAACCCGACCCAACCTTCGGCGGCAACGGGTTCACGGTCTTCGACGAACCGAACCTGCCCAATGAGTCCCTCGCCGACCTGCTGGTCCTGCCAGACGGGAAGATCCTCGGCGCGGGTAGCCGCGGCAGCGCCAGCTTCGGCTCGTCCGGCTTCCTGCTCGCTCGATTCAACTCCGACGGCTCCCCGGACCGTAGCTTCGGCGGCGAAGGCTTCAGGGTCGAGCCCTACCTCGAACAGGCGGGCGACCCGATCTCGATCGAAGCGATTGAGGAACGCGGCGACGGCAAGTTCGTCGTCGCCGGCGTCGGTCAGGCCACGGTCCCCGGAACCTTTGGGTTCGAGTTCGGCCGCTACCTGCCGAATGGCGAACTCGACCCCGGCTTCGGCACCGGCGGCCTGACGACGGTTGCGACGAAAGAGATCGCCGGCGCCAGCGCGATGGACCAGGCACCGGGCGGGAAGATCGTCGCGGCAGGGGTGTCGGGAACGTTGATTTCGGGCCTGAAGGTCGCCGTCGCTCGCGTGACCGAAAACGGGGAACCGGACCCCTCGTTCAGCACGGCCCCGGCCAATGGCGTCCGCGTGATCGACATACCGGAAAGCAACTCCGAGCAGGCGTATGCGGTGACGGTTCTGGGCGATGGCAGCGTTCTCGTCGGCGGGGGAGCCGAGCGGGGGGCATTTCTGGCGAAGCTCGACGCCGAAGGGAATCTCGTCTCCGGGTTCGGGAAAGGGGGGATCGCCGTCGATGACCTCGGAACCGCCAGCTTCCCATCGGGCTTGATCTCCGACCTCAAGGTCCTTCCCGACGGCGCCATCCTCGCCAGCGGCACTGCCGTCGCGTCGAACGAAGACGAAGAGGGGTTCGTAGCCAGGTTCACCGCCAACGGGCAGTTCGATCCGGGCTTCGCGGCGGGCGGAATCCTGCGCGCCAACCCGACCAGCCAGGACGAGAACCTGGAATCGCTGGAGGTCGACAGCGCGGGCCGCATCGTCGCCGCCGGCGTTCGCGGTTACGGGAGTGGGCTCGGCGACACCTGGCTGCTGCGCCTGACGCCCGACGGCCACTCCGATCCCGCCTTCGGCAGCGGCGGCGAAACCGACGCCAACGCGGTCCCCGGCTCGGAGTTCGTCAGCGGCCTCGCCCTGCAGCCCGACGGGCGTGCCGTCATCGCCGGCGACGCATTCGAAGGAAGCAACAAACTTCTCGTCGGCCGGTTCACGGCGGACCCCGAGCCGGTCAGGGTCAGCCTCGTCGCGACCAAGGCCCGCTGCGCGGGCAGGAACGCGACGATCGTCGGCACTCAGCACGCCGACAACCTGAAGGGGACGAAGAGGGCGGACGTGATCGCCGGGCTCGGCGGCAACGACAGGATCAGCGCTCTGGCCGGCAACGACGTCATCTGCGGCGGCAAGGGCAAGGACGTCATCAACGGCGGAGCGGGCAAGGACAAGCTGCTCGGCGAAGCCGGGAAGGACACGCTCGAGGGCGGGAGCGGCAAGGACAGGCTGCTCGGCGGCGGCGGCAAGGACGTCTGCAACGGCGGCGGCGGCAGGGACGCCAAAGCGGCCGGCTGCGAGACGCGAAAGAAGCTGCCCTAGGCGCTAGGAGTCGTCAGACTGCCCGGAGTCGGTCGGCTCCGGTGCCGCGTCGGCCTCGTCGGAGGGCCCGTCGCCCTCGCGGTCACGCTTGGCTCCGACCCCGACCTTCTCGGGCTCGGTCTCCTCGGCCTCCTCGAGCTCGGCCTTGGCCGGCTTCGCCGGGGCGATTATCCGCAGGCTCAGCGGTTTGTCCTCCTCGTCGCCGGACTCGTCGCGCTCGACGAGCACCGTCGAACCGGGGACCATCTGGCCCTGGCGCAGGACCTCGTCGGCAAGCGGGTCCTCGATGTAGCGCTGGATCGCGCGGCGCAGCGGCCGGGCGCCCATCGAGGGGTCCCAGCCCTTCTCGACCAGGAGGTCTTTGGCCTCGTCGGTGAGGTCGAGCTGGAGCTCGTGCTCGGCGACCTGGACGCGGACCCGGTTGATCATCAGGTCGATGATCTCCTTGACCTCGTCCTTGGCCAGCTTGTGGAAGACGATCACCTCGTCGATCCGGTTCAGGAACTCGGGCCGGAAGACTTTTTTGAGGTCGCCCATGATCCGGTTTTTCATGTCGTCGTAGGACATCCCGGTCTCGTCGGCGACGGTGAAGCCGATCGAGGTGTTCTTGGCGATCTCCGAGGCCCCGATGTTCGAGGTCATGATCACGATCGCGTTGCGGAAGTCGACGGTCCGCCCCTGGGCGTCGGTCAACCTCCCGTCCTCGAGGATCTGGAGCAGGATGTTGAAGACGTCGGGGTGGGCCTTCTCGATCTCGTCGAGCAGCAGGACGCTGTACGGCTTGCGCCGCACGGCCTCGGTCAGCTGGCCGCCCTC
>DASXBC010000246.1:0-19291 GCA_036406355.1 Solirubrobacterales bacterium
CTTCGCCATTCCCCGGCTCTCACGCAACAAGGAAAAGACGATCGTGGCCTCGATGGAGTCGGACCTGCGCAACCTGGCCACCGCCCAGGAGAGTGAGCTGTTCAACAGCGGCGTCTATACCGTGAACCAGGCCGCCCTGAACATCACCCTGTCCCAGGGCAACGTCCTCACCATCAACGAAGCCACGGCCTCGGGCTGGTCCGCCACGATGACCAATCCCCTGGTCCCCCAGGTCTGCTACCTGTTCCACGGCGGGGCCACTCCCGTCGGCTCCGCGACCGTCGAGGGCGTGATCGACTGCAGCTGACTGGGCCGGATTCCCGGCCACCAGTTCCATTCTCCCGCCAGGTGCATGAAGGCCGGCACCAGCACCATCCGGATCAGGGTCGCGTCCAGCAGTACCGCCACCGCCAGCCCGAAGCCCAGGAATTTCATCGCCAGCACCCGCGCGAATGCGAAGACCCCGAACACCAGGATCATGATCAGCGCCGCGGAGGTGATGACCGAGGCGGTCGCGCTCAAGCCCTCCATAGTCGCCTGGTCGTTCTTGCCCGAGCGGTCGAACGCCTCCTTGATCCGGGTCAGCAGGAAAACCTCGTAGTCCATGCTGAGTCCGAAGACCACCGCGAAAACCAGGACCGGGACGATCACGTAGATCGCCTCGGTCGGTCCATCGAGACCGATCAGCCGTCCGCCCCAGCCGTGCTGGAACACCAGGACGATGAGCCCGAAGGTGGCGCTCACCGACAGGGTGTTCATCACGATCGCCTTCAGCGGCACCAGGACCGAGCGGAAGACGGTCATCAGCAGCAGCGCCGAGAGGAGGACGACGACGCCGATGAATAGCGGCAACTTTTCGGAGATCGCGGTCCCGAAGTCCTCGAAGATCGCCGTGATACCGCCGACGTGGACCTGGGCGCCGGTCCGCTGCTCGACCGGCGGGATCACGTCATCGCGGATGTGGTCGAGCAGTTCGGTCGTCTCCTCGCTTTCCGGCGAGGTGGTCGGGTAGACCTGGAAGACGCCGGTATCGCCGGCCGGGTTCAACATGACGGGAGTCGTGTGGGCCACCCCGCCTTCGCCGTCGAGGGTCGAGCGCAGTTCCTTCAGGGCCCGGTCCTGATCGTGGCCCGGCAGCGCGGCGACGATCGCGAGCGGGCCGTTGAAGCCGGGGCCGAAGCCTTCGGCGAGCAGGTCGTATGCCTTGCGGGTCGTCGTCCCGGGCGGGTCGGTGCCGGCGTCGTTGCTGCCGAGTCGCAGCGAGAGCGTCGGGATGCAGAGCGCGAGCAGGAGGGCCCCTGAGAGCAGCGCTGCGATCAGCGGCCGGCGCTGGATCGCTCGGCTCCAACGAAACCAGCGCGTGTCTTCGGCGGTCGAGCGGGTGCGTTGGCCGAGTCCCGGGATCCGAAGCCGGTCGACGCGCGTCCCGGCGATGGTCAGCAGCGCCGGCAGCAGGGTCAGCGCCGCGATCATCGTCATCAGGACCGCGAACGCTGTCCCCATCGCCACCCCGTAGAGGAAGCTGAGGCCGAGGAGCAGCATCCCCATCAGGGCGATGATCACCGTCACCCCGGCGAAGAGGACGGCGCGCCCGGCGGTGTCGACGGCGGCGATCGCTGCGTCGCGTGGGGTCAGGTCCTCATCGAGGCCGTTGCGGAACCTGGTGAGAATGAACAGCGCGTAGTCGATCCCGACGCCGAGGCCGATCATCGCCGCCAGCTCCAGGGTGAAATCCGCGGTGGGGAAGAAGTGGGTGCCGAGGGTGACGAGGCTGAGCGCGACTCCGAGCGCGAACAGCGCGGTGACGATAGGCAGCCCCATCGCGACCAGCGAGCCGAACGTGATCAGGAGGACGACGATCGCCGCCAGCAGCCCGATCGCGAACGAGGAGCCGCCTTCTTCTTCGGATCGGGCTTCCTCGATCGGCTGGCCGCCGAGCTCGACCTGGATTTGGTCATTTTCCGCTTCGCGGGCCCGGCTCATCACCTGCTTGATTTCGCTGCTGTCGAGCTTGTCGTTCGGGAGGTCGAACTGAACGGTCGCGTAGGCGATCCGGCCGTCGGAGCTGATCGCGCCGGCGCCGCCCCCGGCGTAGGGGCTCGCGACTTCGCTGACGTGGGGGAACTTTTCGACTTCGGCGAAGGCGTGCTGCATCCGCCGCTTCACCTGCGGCGATTCGGCCCCTTCGTCAGCCTTGAAGACGATCGTCGCGGTGTCGCCCGACTGGGCCGGGAAGCGGTGTTCGAGCAGGTCGAAGGCTTCCTGGGAGTCGGAGCGCGGAAGCCTGAATTCTTCCGAGAAATCGGCTCCGACCGATCCCGCCAGGGCACCGATCCCGACCAGGGCGGCGAGCCAGGAGAGGATCACGGTCTTGCGATGCCCGGTGCACCATGTGGCGAAGCCTCGCATCGAGCTCGCCACGCTAGCAACGGTCACCGCTCGGCTATGTGAGGGACCTCTCCCGACCCTCCATCCGTAGTACAGGATGTGGTCTCTGCCGGATTCAGATCAATCGACCCTGAGGAGCGCCGGTGAGCGCACCGTGGTCGCTGCCGCGCAGGGAGGCTCGGATGCGGCGATCGAGGAGCTCTTCCGCCGTCACTGGCCCGGCACGCTCCGGGCCGCCTACCTGATCGTGCGTGACGCGGCCGCCGCCGAGGACATCGCCCAGGAGGCGTTCCTCTCGGCCCTGGGAGCGCTCGATCGGTTTGACCGGCGCCGGCCCTTCGCCCCCTGGCTCCACCGGATCGCCGTGAACCGGGCGATCGACTGGAGCCGCGCCCGGCGGGCCCGTCAGGAGGTCGCCGAGAGCGACGCCCTGCTCGGCTCGGTGAACCCGATCGCGCCCGCCGACGAGCGGGTCGCGGTCAGGGACGAGCTCGACGCCGCCCTCGGAACGCTCTCGCCGGAGCACCGGGCGATGGTCGTCCTCCGCTACCTGCTCGAGTACACGCCCGGGGAGATCGCGCGGATGGTCGACCTCCCCCGCGGGACGGTGAACTCGCGCCTGCGCCGCGCCCTCGACCATCTCTCCGAGCAGCTCGGGGAGGAGTCATGAGGGAGGAGCAGCTTCGCCGAGCCCTGCGGTCGCTTCCGGTCCCCGACGAGGACGGCGCCCGCGAGCGGGCATGGCGCCTCGTTTCAGCCGCCGCCCACGGCGCAGAGGCCGGGGCCCGGGCTGCCGGCGGCAGCCGCCGCGGCGGCCGGCGGTTCGCTCAGGTCGCGGTGGCGCTCGGCCTGCTCGTCGCGGCGGCGATCAGCCCGGCGGGCGCCGCGGTCAGGGACTGGGTCGGCGAAGCGGTCGAAAGCGGCCGCGAGCCATCGCTGCCGGCGCTGACCTCGCTGCCGGCGCCGGGCCCATTGCTGGTCGATTCGGCAGACGGCGCCTGGGTCGTCAAGGAGGACGGCTCGAAGCGGCTGCTGGGCTCCTACAGGCAATCGACCTGGTCACCGCGCGGCCTGTTCGTCGCCGCGGTCGGCGAGGGCGAACTGGTCGCCCTCGACCCTGAGGGAGGCGTCCACTGGGCGCTGCCGCGCCCCGGCGCGCCGACCGACCCCGCCTGGTCGCCCGACGGCTACCGGATCGCCTATCTGAGCGGCGGTGCGGTCCGCACCGTCGCCGGCGACGGGACCGGAGACCACGAGTCGTGGCCGCGCGCGGCGGCGGTCACCCCCGCATGGCGGCCCGGGCCCGGCCACGTCCTCACCGTCGTCGAGACCGGTGGCCGCCTGCGGACGATCGACGCCGACAGCGGCCGGTCGATCGCGGTCACCCGGGCCGGTCTCGACCCGACCGGGCTCGAATGGTCGCGGGACGGTACCCGCCTGCTGGTCTTCGGACGAGCCGGCCTCGAGGTGCTCGACCGCAGCGGCCGCCTTCTCTGGCGCCGCCCGGCGCCGCCCGGCGCGGATCTCGTCGACGCCGCCCTGGCACTGGGCGGGGAAAGGGTCGTCGCCGTCGTCGCAACCCGCGGTGCGCCGGATAGGAGCGAACTGCTGCTGGTCGGGCCGGCCGGCACCCCGAGCTCGCTCTTCTCCGGCCCCGGCAGGCTCAGCGGCGCCTCGGTTTCGGCCGACGGGCGCTGGGTCCTGCTCGAGTGGCCCACGGCCGACCAGTGGCTCTTCCTCGATCTCGGCGATCCGCAGCGGGTCATCGCCGTGTCCAACATCTCCGCCCAGTTCGCGCCGGGTGCGACCTCGCCCTCGGCCTTCCCCTCGGTCGCCGGCTGGTGCTGTGAGGGACCTCCGGCCGGCCGCTGACCGTATCGGAGGCATGAACTCGTTTTGTCGTCGGCGACCGCCGGTCCGGGCCATCCCCCTCGCAATCGCCCTGGCGCTGACGCTGTCTGTCCCACTCGCGTCGTCGGCGTCCGCCGACATCGGGTTCGAGAGCGCCAGCCACTCCTCGGCGGCGCCCGGCGAGCGGATGCGGCTGACCGTCGGCTGCGGCTTCTGCTTTCCCCCCTGCGTCGGTCGGCCGGGTCATCGCCATCCGGCCGGGAGCCAGGACGGGGTCTGCATGCTGGACGGCGGGCGCAGGCCGCCGACCGGCTTCGGGATCTGGCTGACGCCCGCAACGCACCGGCTCGCCCGGGCCCTCCCGGGCTCCTCGCGACCGCCGCGCCTTCCCTCGTTCGCGTATCTCGGGCGCGCCGAGCGCGCCCTCCACCCGAGTCGCGGAGGTCCCCACGGTGTTCCGAGCTACGTCCTTCGGTTCCGGGTTCCGGCGCTTGCCCCCGGTCCCTACGAGTACGTCCTCTTCTGCGCCGCCTGCGTCGCGGGGCCGCGGGGGACCCTGCTCGCGTCCGTCCCCGGGCCCGTCGGGCGGCTTCAGATCGATGCCGCTGGCTCCCCCTCGGGCGGCGGCTCGCGGGCGTGGATCGTCGGCGCCACCGCCGCCGTGATCGCGATGCCCGCCCTCGCCCTCCTCCTGCGGCGGAGGCTACGAGGGTGACTGGGCTGCCGCCGTCGCTGCCGGTGGCTAGTTTTCAGGCTGATGCCAGACCCATCGATCGCGCGTTTCCGCCGCGTCGTGGCCGCCGCATACGCGTCTTTGGAGGAACGCCGCCAGGAGGTCAACGACCTCAACGTCTTCCCGGTCGCCGACGGCGACACCGGGGACAACATGGCGATGACGATGCGCGCGGTCATGGAGGAGCTCGATCGCCTCAACGGCCAGGAGGTCGATGAGGTCGGGCGGACGCAGCTCGTCCAGGCCCTCGCCCGGGCGGCGCTGATGGGGGCGCGCGGGAACTCGGGCGTGATCCTCAGCCAGATCGTCCGCGGCGCTGCCGAGGAGCTGGCGAGCCGCCCGGGTGAGCTGATCGACCCGGTGCTCGTCGCCTCCGCGTTCGCCAGCGCCGCCGACGCGGCATACGCCTCGGTCCGCGACCCGGCGGAGGGGACGATGCTGACCGTCTTCCGCGAGATGGCGCACTCGATCGCTCGCCAGCTGGCGCGGCTCGACGCCGACCGCCAGCGGCTCGACCGCGGCGTCAGCGACAACCTCCAGGACCAGGTCCTCGCCGAGATCCTCGAGAACGCGGTGGCCGACGGCCAGGCGGCCGTTGCGCGGACCCCCGAGCAGCTCGAGGTGTTGCGCGACTCGGGGGTCGTCGACGCCGGCGGATACGGCCTGGTCCTGATCCTCGCCGGCGTCGTCGCGGGCCTGCGCGGCGACGGCGAGGACCTGCCCGAGGTCACCCACCAGGAGGCGCCGAGGCTGAGCCGGCCCCACCACGCGGACAGCCGCTTCCGCTACTGCACGAACTTCATCGTCTCCGGCTCGGGACTGGACCAGCGCGAGTTCCTGCCCCGGCTCGAGGGTCTCGGCGACTCGGTGCTGGTGGTCGGCGACGAGATGACTCTGAAGGTCCACGTTCACACCGACAACCCCGAGGCCGCGGTCGAGCTGTTCGCCGAGGCGGCGCAGGTGACCAACCTCGACGTCGCCGACATGCGCGAGCAGATCGCCGAGCGCGACGCGCGGCTCGCCGCCGGCCGCACCGGGGCCCTGGCGGTCGCCGCGGGCGAGGGGATCGAGCGCCTCTTCCGCGAGCTCGGCGCCCACGTCGTCCCCGGCGGCGACACCCTCAACCCTTCGACCTTCGAGCTCCTCGCCGGGATCCACGAGGTGGCGGCGGAGGAGGTCATCGTCCTGCCAAGCTCGCCCAACGTGGTCATGGCCGCTGAGCGGGCCTGCGAGCTGTCCGAGAAGCCGGCCTGGGTGGTGCCGGCGACCTCCCAGCAGGCCGGGCTGCTCGCTCTTGTCGAGCTCGACACCGAGGGATCGGCCGACGAGAACCGCGGCCGGCTCGCCGCCGCGCTCGGGCAGATCACGACCGGGGGCATCGCCCCCGCCGCCCGTGACGACGCCCAGGGGCGCTTCCGACAGGGGGACGCGGTCGGTTTCGTCGGCGAGAAGATCGTCGCCTGGGGCGGCGCCGGCTCGACCCTGGCGGACACGATCGCGGTCCTCGGCACGGGAGCCGAGGTGGTGACGGTGCTCGCCGGAGCGGAGGCCCCGATCCCGCTCGCCGAGATCGACATCCACGTTCCCGACGGTTTCGAGATCGAGACCCTCGAGGGCGGCCAGCCGAGCTGGTGGTGGCTGCTCGCCGCCCAGTAGCCGCGGCGTGAGGTCGTTCGCCGGCGCCTCGGAGCTGAGCCCGGAGCGGCTCCGCGATGCCGCCGTCCACTGGCCGCGCCCGAGCGCGCTCGACATCTCGATCGCGTCCCTTCGCGGCGTCGGTCCGAAGCTGGCCGAGGCGGCGGCGGAGGCGGGGATCTCGACGGTCGGCGACCTGCTCCTCCGCTTCCCGCACAGCCACCGCGACCGCACCATAGTCCCGGTCGCGGAGCTCGAGCCGGGCGTCGCGGGCACGATCGAGGTCGAGGTGCTCGGCGCGACGCCGCGCCCATTCCGCCGCCGCGGTCTCTCGATCACCTCGGTCAAGGTCGGCGACGACTCAGGCTCGCTGCGGGCGACCTGGTTCAACCAGCCGTGGGTGGCGCCGAAGCTCGTGCCGGGCGCCCGCCTGCTGCTGACCGGCTCCCGCGACAAACGGGGCCTGCGGGTCAACGAGTACGAGATCCTGGCCTCCGCCGGCGGCGCCGAGGAGGGCCTGGTGCCCGTTCACCCAGCGACCGAGCGGTTGAAGGCGCAGAGGATCAGGCAGTGGGTCGAGCAGGCGATCGATCTGGCCGGCAACCTGATCGAGCCGCTGCCGGCCGAGCTGCGCGCGCGGCGCGGGCTCGCCGGGTCGGCCGACGCGGTGAGGGCCGCCCATTTCCCCGAGGGCGAGCACGACATCGAGGCCGCGCGGGCCCGGCTCGCGTTCGAGGAGCTCTTCCTCTACCAGGCGATCCTGACCACGCGCAAGCGCAGCCGCCGCACCGCGCGGCCGGCGCCGCGCCTCGGCGCCCCCGGGGAGATGGTCGGGCGCTGGGTGGAATCGCTGCCGTTCGCCCCGACCGCGGACCAGCGGGCGGCGTTCGCCGAGATCGACGGCGACATCGACTCCGGCGAGCCGATGCAGCGCCTGCTGATGGGCGAGGTGGGCTCGGGCAAGACCGTCGTCGCCCTCTACGCGATGCTGCGGGCGCTCGAGGCGGGCTTCCAGGCGGTCCTGATGGCGCCGACCGAGACGCTCGCCGAACAGCACGCGACGACACTCGACCGCCTGCTGGGAGAAGAGCCGCTGCCGTTCGCGCTGCTGACCGGGGCGACGGCGGCTCCGCGGCGACGCGAGGCGCTGGAGCGTCTCGCCACCGGAGAGCTGGGCCTCGCCGTCGGCACCCACGCCCTGATCGAGCCGTCGGTCGAGCTCGCCCGCCTCGGCCTCTGCGTGGTCGACGAGCAGCATCGCTTCGGGGTCGAGCAGAGGCGCGCGCTCGACTCGAAGGGGGTCGAGGGAATGGCGCCCCACGTCCTCCACATGACCGCGACGCCGATCCCGCGCACGCTCTCTCTGACCGCCTACGGCGACCTCGACACGACAGCGCTGCGCGAGCTTCCGGCCGGCCGCCGCCCGGTCGAGACGCGGGTCGTGGGCGAGGACGATCGGCCGGCCGCCTACGAGTTCCTCCGCGAGCGCCTGCGCGAGGGCCGCCAGGCATTCGTCGTCTGCCCGCTGGTCGCCGAGTCCGAGAAGGCGCAGGGCAAGGCGGCCGAGGCGGAGGCCGCCCGGCTGGCCGATGGGGAGCTGCGGGAGTTCAGTCTCGCCGTCCTCCACGGTCAGATGGCCTCGGCCGAGAAGGCGAGGACGATGGAGGCGTTCGCCTCGGGCGAGCTCGGCGTCCTCGTCGCGACGACGGTGATCGAGGTCGGGATCGACGTCCCCAATGCCTCGGTGATGTTGATCGAGGGGGCTGAGCGCTACGGGATCTCGCAGCTCCACCAGCTCCGCGGCAGGGTCGGCCGCGGCGAGCACGCCTCCCACTGCCTGCTGTTCGCCGACGGCGCCGGCGGGCTTGCCCGGCGCCGCCTCGCCGCCGTCGCCGGCGAGCACGACGGCTTCAAGCTGGCCGAGATCGACCTCAGCCTCCGCGGCGAGGGCGAGGTCCTCGGAACCCGCCAACACGGGCTGCCGCGCTTCGCGGTCGCCGAGCTCCCCGAGCAGACCCCGCTCCTGATCGAGGCGCGCGAGGAGGTGCTGGCGCTGCTCCGCCGCCACGGGTCCCTCGCCGCTCCAGAGCTGGGTCCGCTGCTCGACGCCGCGGCCCGAAGATTCGGCGCCGGGGCCGCCGACCCGATACCAATCTGAGAATGCGCGTTATCGCTGGAGAGCTCGGCGGCAGAACCCTCGTCGCGCCGCGGGGGTGGCGGGTCCGGCCGACCTCCGATCGCGTCCGCGAGGCGATCTTCTCGGCCCTCGGCGCCCGGGTGGCCGGCGCCGTCGTCCTCGACCTCTACTGCGGGACCGGGGCGCTTGCGATCGAGGCCCTCTCACGTGGGGCCGAGCGGGCCGTGCTCGTCGACCGCGACACCCGGCCGGCGCTCGGGAACGTCGAGCGCCTCGGCCTCGGCGAGCGGGCGACGCTGGTCCGATCCGACGCCCTGCGCTGGCTCGCCGGCCGCGATGAGAACGAGAGCGGGGAGCGATTCGACCTCGTCCTGATCGATGCCCCGTATAGACTCGCCGACCGCGTGGGGCAGGAACTCGACACCCATCTGCCGCGCCTTCTCGTCCCCGGGGGGAGGGTCGTCGTCGAGAGCGCCGGCCGCCGGCCGCTGCGCCTCACCTCGCTCGAGCAGCTGCGCCAGCGCCGCTACGGCGCCGCCGACGTCACCTTCTACGGGGAGCGAGGACGATGAGCGACGGAACGGTCGTCTGCCCGGGAAGCTACGACCCGGTCACCAACGGCCACCTCGACATCATCACCCGCACCTCGGCGGTGTTCGAGCGGGTCGTCGTCGGCGTCGTCAACAACCCGGTGCGCAAGGAAAAAACCCTGTTCACGGCGGAGGAGCGCAAGGCGTTCATCGAGGAGGCGACCGGGTCGCTAGCCAACGTCGAGGTGCGGATCTTCTCCAACCTTCTGGTCGAGTTCGCCCGCGAACTCGAGGCGCGGGCGATCGTCAAGGGCCTGCGGGCGATCTCCGACTTCGAGTACGAGTTCGAGATGGCGCAACTGAACCGCAAGCTCGACCCAGGGATCGAGAGCATCTACGTGATCGCCTCACCCCACTACAGCTTTCTCTCCTCGACCGGGGTGAAGGAAATGGCCACCTTCGGCGGCGACGTCTCGGACCTGGTCCCGGTGCCCGTGGCCGCCGCGATGGCGGACCGCCTGGGCGACCGCTAGGCTTTTCGGCGTCAAGCGTCGCCTGGGCGAGAGCTTGCAAAAACCCGTGGAAATAACGGCTTCTTCACTGAAAAGGCATCCGACGCGTAGGCTTACGGCCCACTGATGGACGTTCTGGTCCTCATAGACAAGCTGGACGACGTCGTCCACAACGCCCGTCCCGTCCCCCTGACGGACCAGGTGCGCGTGGACCGCGAGGAGATCTACGACCTCCTCGACCAGATGCGGGCGACGATTCCCGAGGAGATCAAGCAGGCGCGCTGGATCGTCAAGGAGCGCCAGGAGATGCTCGCCGAGGCGAAACGCGAGGCGGAGCGAATCGTCCGCGAGGCCCGCGAGCAGCAGGCGCGCCTGATCTCCGACGAGGAGGTCACCAAGCAGGCCGAGCGGGCGGCCGACGAGATCGTCGAGGACGCACGGACCCGCGAGCGCGAGATCCGGCTCGGCGCCGAGGACTACGCCGACGAGATCCTCAACACCCTCGAGGTCAACCTCCAGAAGTTCCTCGCGGCCGTCCAGCGCGGTCGCGATCGACTCGCCGGCCGGGACGAAGAACCGGTCGCCGAACTCGATCAGCAGGAATAAGGCGCCCCGGCGGGCGGGTCCTGTCATGGGGACGGGGTATCCGTCCTCGCAAGCTGTGGGCGGACACCCCGTCCTCACGCCACCCGCCCGGGGACCGCGCCGTATCCCCGCTATTCGAGTTTCAGCTCGTTGAGCTTGTCCCAGCGGGGGTCGGGGGTGGAGCCGTGTTCGTGATCGGCCGGGTCGGCGTCGTTCAGCGACACGCCGCAGACCGGGCAGAGGCCCGCGCAGTCGGGGCGGCATAGGACCCGCGAAGGGATCGCGAGGATCGCCGCGTCGTGCGCCCAGCGACCGACGTCGAGCTCGTTGTCGACCACGTAGGGGCTGCGGAGCTCCTCGTCCTCGGTGTTGCCCTGGTCGACCTCGCGGGCGTCGACCTCGGTCTCGACGACGGCGGGGTCGAGGCAGCGCATGCAGGGGCCCTCGATCCGTAGCGGGAACCGGAGCCGGAACGCGTACGCGTTGGTCGGGCGCGAGACGTCGAGCCTCGCCGTGACCGTCTCCGGCATCGAGTAGGTCTGGCCGCCCAGCTCGAGCGCGTCGAGCCGGATCGGGAGCTCGAGCCTGGTCCCGTCCCCGAAGGAGAGCGAGAGGCTCGAGAGGTCGATGATCGTACGATGGGGCACTTCTTCGACGAGGTTACGAAATGGGTCAATTCGACTGGACACCGGATGAGTACCTGGAGCGGATCCGAGCGAGGGTTCCGCGCTATGACGAGCTCCAGGAGCAGGCGGTCGCCGCGATCCCATTCCCGCCCGAGCGCGTGCTCGAGCTCGGGATGGGGACCGGGGAGACGACGCGGAGGCTGATCGACGCCCATCCCGACGCCTGGGTGGTCGGCCTCGACTCGAGCCCGGACATGGTCTTCCGGGCGCGCCAGACCTACGACGACGTCCAGCTCGCGCGGATGGAGGATCCGCTGCCCGACGGACCCTGGGATCTGGTCATCTCCGTCCTCTCGATCGGCGAGCTCTCCGACGACCAGCGCCGGACCCTGTTCCGGCGGGTCAGGGAGCAGTCGCGCTCGCTGGTGATCGGCGATCAGATCGAGGGCGAAGCAATCGAGCGGGCGCTCGAGTGGTCCGAGGGCGAGCTGGCCTGGCGTGGCGACGGGCTTGCCGTGATCCGCGCCGTCTACGGCTGAGGCCGCATCCCCGCTACCATTCCGCGACCCGATGAGCGCGAAGCGCGAGACCTTGTAATGGCCGTCCCGAAGAAGAGAACTTCCAGCGCCCGCCGCGACAAGCGGCGCGCCAACCACCGTGCCGGCGTGGCGGCCCTGAACCGCTGCCCGCGCTGCCACAGCCCGCGCCGTCCGCATCGCGTCTGCCCGACCTGCGGCACCTACAAGGGCCGTGAGGTGATCGACATGACGGTCACCCATACCCCCGCTGCCCCAGCTCCCGACGCCGAGGAGTAGGTGCCGGTAACCGTCGCCCTCGACGGCCACGGGGCCGAGCAGGGCTTCGACGTCCTCTCCGAGGGCGCTCGCCGCGCGGCCG
Source organism: Solirubrobacterales bacterium (assembly GCA_036406355.1). Lineage (GTDB taxonomy): Bacteria > Actinomycetota > Thermoleophilia > Solirubrobacterales > 70-9 > VRUE01. Next base: position 11,895 of record DASXBC010000246.1, read on the forward strand.
CCGATGGGATCGGCCTGCGGGTCTTCGGTCCCGCCGAGGAGCTCGGGCTCGACGGCGTCGAGGGGATCGAGGTCGTCCCGACCGAGGAGTGGATCTCCAACGAGGACGACCCGGTGCCGGCCGTGAGGGCGAGGACCGGCGCCTCGGTCGTGAGGGCGGCGGCGGACGTCGCCGAGGGTCGCTCGGCCGCGATGGTCAGCGCCGGCTCCACCGGTGCCGCGATGGCCGCCGCGACCTTCGGCCTGCGCCGCCTCAAGGGTGTCCAGCGCCCCGCCCTCGCCGCCCAGCTGCCGGTGCCCGGCAATCCGGTCCTCTTCCTCGACGTGGGCGCAAACGCCGAGGTTCGAGCCCAGCACCTCGTCCAGTTCGCCTTCCTCGGCGCTGCCTTCAGCGACGCGGTCCTCGGCGTCCACCGGCCGCGCGTGGGGCTGCTCTCGGTCGGCGAGGAGTCGGGAAAGGGGAGGGAGGAGGTAGTCGAGGCGAACGCCCTCCTCGCCGACGCCGACGGAATCGATTTCAGGGGCAACGTCGAGGGCGGTGACATCCCGGCCGGGACCGTCGATGTCGTAGTCACCGACGGGTTCACCGGCAACGTCGCGCTGAAGCTGATGGAGGGGACCGCGCGATCGGTCGCCGGCGCGATTCGGGAGGCGGCGCGCTCGAACCCCCTGGCGGCGGCCGGGGGGCTGATGATGCGCCCCGCGCTCGGTGGGGTCCGGCGCCGGCTGCACCCGGACTCGACCGGCGGCGCGATCCTGCTCGGCCTGCGCTCGATCGCGGTCGTCGCCCACGGCAGCGCCGGCCCCGACGGAATCGCCAATGCGGCCCGGCTCGCGGCGCACAGCGTCGAGGTCGACGCGATCGGGCGAACCGCCGAGCTGCTCGAGGCCGGCGGCGCCGGCCGCGGCTCGCTGTCCCGCCGCTCGCCCGATCCGGCTGGTCCGTAGGGTTTCCTCATGAGCGCGGAGCGAGGAAGCGTCGCAATCTGGTTTTTCGCGCAGCGAGCGAAGCGCGAGGATTGGTCGTCGTGAATCGTGACGAAGTGATGACCCTGGTCCGCGAGCACCTCGCCGAGGAGCTCGAGGTCGACGCCGGGTCGATCGAGGAGGGGACCCGGTTCAAGGAGGACCTCGACGCCGATTCCCTAGATCTCTACGAGCTGGTGATGGAGCTCGAGGATCGCTACGGGATCACCGTCTCCGAGCAGGACGCGGCGCGGATCGAGACGATCGGGGACGCCGTCTCGTTCGTGATGGATCAAGTCCCGGCCTAAGGATGCTGGCAACCCGGCCAGTTCCGATCGCGGGAGCGAGCGGCGATAGATATTTGACCCATTCGCCGCTCGCGGGAGCAGAGGAGGTGGGCGGAAGGTGATGAGCGGGCGAGAGCGGAGCACATTGGCTGAATTGATTCAGGAGCTTCCGGGCGACCTCCGCGCCACGGCCCTGACCCACTCCTCGTGGACCGAGGAGCGGGTCGACTCCTATGAGCGTCTTGCCTACCTCGGCGACAGCGTCCTCGCTCTTGCCGTTGCCGTCGACCTCTACGAGCGCTTTCCCGAGATCGACGCCGGCGGCCTGACGAAGATCCACAACCAGGCGGTCAGCGGCGTCTCCTGCGCCGAGGTCGGCCGCGAGCTCGGCGTCGCCGAGATGCTCGAAGGAGCCGAGCCGGAGCTCGACGAGGCGATACCCGCGGACATCCTGCTCGCCGGCTCGCGGCCGCTGCCGGAGGTCACCGAGGCCCTGATCGGGGCCTGCTTCGTCGCGTTCGGGTTCGAGCGCGTCGCCGCCGCGGTGCGCGAGGCGTTTGCGCCGCGGGTCGAGCACGCGCTGGAGACGACGGTCGATTTCAAGTCGGCGCTGCAGGAGTTGCTCGCACAGCGCCGCGAGCAGGTGACCTACGAGGTCACCTCTGAATCGGGGCCGGCGCACGCCCGTACCTTCGAGGTCGCCGCGGTGGTCGGAGACGAGCGGATCGGGATCGGGTCCGGCCGCAGCAAGAAGGCCGCCGAGCAGGTCGCCGCCGAACGGGCGCTCGAGAGGTTGGGGGGCGAGGGGGGCGCCGTCGCGTCCGATTGAGGCGAGAGCCTTAACCTCAAGGCGGAGGACCGGGTATGTATCTGAGATCGATCGAGATGAAGGGGTTCAAGTCGTTCCCCGAGCGGACGAAGCTCGAGTTCTCCCCTGGCGTCAGCGTGATCGTCGGCCCGAACGGCTCGGGCAAGTCGAACATCACCGACGCGGTCCTCTGGGCGCTGGGTGAGCAGAGCCCGGGCGCGATCCGCGGCGCCTCGATGCAGGACGTGATCTCGGCGGGCGGCAAGGGCGTCGGCCAGCGCCGCGCCGCCGAGGTCGAGGTGACGATCGACAACTCCGAGGGCCGGGCCGCCTCCGAGCTCTCCGAGATATCGATCCAGCGCCGCCTCGACCGGGCGGGCGAGGGCACCTACCGGCTGAACGGGGCCCGCTGCCGCCTCGTCGATGTCGTCGAGGTCCTCTCCGACACCAACCTCGGCCGCGAGATGCACTCGGTCATCAGCCAGGGGCGGGTCGAGTCGATCGTCCACTCCAAGCCGCGCGAGCGGCGGCTGCTGGTCGAGGAGGCGGCCGGCCTCGGCAAGCACCGCAAGCGCCGCCGTCGGGCCGAGCTGAAGCTGCGCTCCGCCCGCGACAACCTCGATCGCGCCCTCGACCTCGAGCGCGAGGCCAGGGGCCGCCTGCGACCGCTGAAGCGGCAGGCGCAGGCGGCCGAGCTGGGGGCTCGCATCGAACGCGAGGAGCTGGAGCTTCGGGCGAGGCTGGTCGGCGAGGACCTGCGCTTCGGGGCCGACAGGGCCGCGGCGGCGACGCGGGCGGCCGAGGAGGCTCGGGCGGCGCGCGGCGCGGTCGAAGAGCGGCTCGCCGAGGTCAGCGAGCGCCGCCGAGCGGCCGAGGAGCGTTTCGCGGCCCGCGACCGAGAGCGGACCCGCGCGTGGGGGATGCTGACCAAGCTCCGCGGCGAGCAGGAGCGGATAGCGGTCCGCGCCGCCGGCCTGGCCGACCGCGGCGCCGAGCTCGAGCTGCGGCTCGAGGCGATGCGGGCCGAGTTCGGCCCGCTGACGCTTGACGTCGACGAGGGCGGCCGCGCCCCGGCCGACCGCGGCCGGAAGCTGGAGGAGGAGCTCGGCGAGATCGACGCCGGGCTCAGCGGGGCCGTCGAGGGGCTCGCCAGGGCCCGCTCTTCGCAGCTGCCCGAGGCTGAGCGCGAGGCGGCGCTGGGAGCGGTCCGCGGCGGCGCCGAGCGCGCCGCCCGTCATGCCCGCCGCGCCGAGGGGCTGCTCGGCGAGCGCCATCGCGAAGCGCTGCGGGCGAGGGTCGAGGCGGGCGAGAGACTGCTGACCGAGATCGCCGCCGCGGCATCGGCGGCCTCCGCGGTCGAGGCCGGGATCCGGGCACGCGTCGAGCGAATCGAGTCCCGTGTGGTCGGCGCCGGCGGCGACAGCGACGAGATCGCCGAGGAGATGCGCAGGTGCTCGCGCCAGGAGTCGGAGCTCCAGGTCGAGATGAAATCCGCCTCGGACCGACTGACGGCCGCCGAGGTCGAGGCGACCCAGCTCGGGGACCGCCGCGCCGAGGCCGAGAAGGAGCTGGCGGAGATCGGCAAACGGCTGGGCGAGGCCGTCGGCACTCCCGAGCAGCCCCTGGGCGAGGAGGAGCGGCAGGAGATCGACCGCCGGCTCGAGCGGCTCGAGCGGCGCCGGGCGCAGATCGGACCGGTCAACCCTCTCGCCGAGCGGGAGTATGAAGAGGCGCGCGAGCACGTCGAGCGGCTTCAGGCGCAGCGCGAGGACACCGAGCGCGGGATGCGCGAGCTGGAAGCGCTGATCGGCGACATCGACCACGAGATCGAGCGCGCCTTCGAGGAGACCTTCGAGGCGACCGCCGTGAACTTCGCCGAGATGGTCGAGCACCTCTTTCCCGGCGGCCGCGGCGTCCTGCGCCGAGTCAGCCTCCGATCCGTCGCCGCGCCCGCCGCGCCCGACGCTGAGGCCGAAGGGGAAGAGGAGGAGGAGGAGCGCGAGGAGCTCGGGGTCGAGATCGAGGTGACGCCGGCCGGCAAGTCGACCCGCAAGCTCTCGCTGCTCTCGGGCGGCGAGAAGTCGCTCGTCGCCCTGGCGTTCGTCTTCGCGGTCTTCCTCGCCCGTCCCTGCCCGTTCTACATCCTCGACGAGGTCGAGGCCGCGCTCGACGACGCCAACATCGATCGTTTCCTGCAGCTGATCCGCCGCTTCTCCGACCGCGCCCAGTTCGTGATCGTCACCCACCAGAAACGGACGATGGACGCCGCCGACGTGCTCTACGGGGTGACGATGGCGGGCGACGGGGTGACGAAAGTCGTCTCGCGCAGGCTGCCGCGAGAAGCCGAGGCAGACGACCGAGCGGAGGACGGCCCGCCGCCGTTCGCCGGCATCGCCGAGGACGAGGGCGGCGAGGGCTTCACGGCCCCGGCGGCCGCCGCCGCCGAACGCGGGCGCGGCGACGTCGAGGCCGCCTGAGCGCAACAAAACCCTCACGATCTCCTGCAGGCCCTGCGCTACCCTGACACCGGGCCATGTAGAGGAGGCAGCGGTGACCCAGAGCCATATGGACAGGCTCACGTCGTTCGACACGTCGTTCCTGGCCAACGAGCGGGACAACGGCCACATGGCTCTTGGTGCGGTCATGGTCTGCGAGGGCACTGCTCCGAGCCTCGAGGACTTCAACGCTCACATCCTCAGCCGCCTCCATCTCCTGCCGCGGCTCCGCCAGCGGGTCGTGTTCCCGCCGATCCAGCTCGGCCGGCCGTTCTGGGTCGACTTCCCAGGGTTCGACATCGCCCAGCACGTCCGCCGGGTGACGCTGCCGGAGCCGGGCACGGACGCCCAGTTCCACGACCTCGTCGGCCGCTGCCTCTCGCCGCCGCTCGACCGCTCGAAGCCGCTCTGGGAGCTGTGGCTGGTCGACGGATTCGAGGACGACCGCTTCGCGATCGTCTACAAGACCCATCACTCGATGGCCGACGGGATCTCGGCCGTCGACATCGCGGTCCTGCTGTTCGACGTCGAGCCGAAATGGGAGATCGCCCGCGAAGAGATGCCCTGGGACCCGCACAGGCCGCCCTCGCGCATAGGGCTGGCCGGGCGCGCCGTCACCGGGCTGCTGGCCACGTTCGGCCGCGCGCTGCGCTGGATAACCCGCGCGATCGCGAGCCCGAAGCGCGCCGCGACGCGGGCGCGCGACGGGATCGCCGGCGTCTACGAGGTCAGCTGGGCGCTGACGAAGCCGGCGCCGAAGGTTCCGATCAACGTCGACATCGGCCCGAATCGGTGCTTCTCCTGGACCCAGGGCAGCCTCGACCAGTTCAAGCAGATCAAGAACACGCTCGGCGGCACCGTCAACGACGTCACCCTCGCCGTCTCGGCCGGCGCGATCCGGCGCTGGCTCCAGAGCCGCGACGTAGAGGTCGACGGGCTCGAAATGAAGGCGCTGGTCCCGGTCTCGATCCGGGCCGAGAACGAGCACGGTGAGCTCGGCAACATGCTGACCGCGATGCGCGGCCCGCTTCCGGTCGGGATCGCCGACCCGGTTGAGCGCCTGCGCAAGGTCACCCACGGGATGGAGGAGCTGAAGGCCTCGAAGCAGCCGTTCGGGGCGGAAGCGATCTGGGCGCTCAACGACTGGTTTCGCGACTTCGCGCCGCCGCTGCTGCTGCGTCCGACCGCGACGATCAACTTCTCGACCCGGCTCTTCAACATGCTCGTCACCAACTTCCCCGGGCCGCAGATCCCGTTCTACGTCCTCGGTCGCGAACTCCTCGCCGTCTACCCGGTCGGGTTCCTCGCCCGCGGCCACGCCCTCGCGATCGCGATCTTCAGCTACAACGGCCAGATCTTCTTCGGCCTGATCGCCGACCGCGACTCGATCGCCGATCTCGAGGCGATCTCCTCCTACGTCGACGACGCGGTCGAGGAGCTCTACGAGGCGGCCCAGATAGCCTCCCGCAGCGATGCCAACGGGCTGGGACGAGATCATCGACCTGGGGTCGCGGGAGACCGCCAGCGCCTCGGAGCCTGAGACCGAGGAGGAGCGCCGCGGCGTCTTCACCCGCCTGCGCGAGAGCCTCTCGAAAAGCCGCCGGGCGCTGACCGACGAGATCTCGGCCAGCCTCTTCGACCGGATCGACGAGGAAACCTGGGAGCGGCTCGAGGAGGCGCTGATCCTCGCCGACGTCGGCGCGCCGACGACGGCGGCGATCGTCGAGCGGCTCGAGCACGAGGTCGAGGGCGGAGCCGTCCCGGCCGACGGCGAGTCGGTCCAGCGGCGGCTGATCGAGATCGTCGCTGAGGTCGCCGCGAGCGGGCGGGCGCCGCTCGCGCTCGGGGCCGAGCCGGCCGTCCTGCTGATGGTCGGCGTCAACGGCACCGGCAAGACGACGACGATCGGCAAGATCGCTTCTCACCTCGCCGGGGAGTTCGGGCTCTCGGTCGTGCTCGCCGCCGCCGACACCTACCGCGCCGCCGCCGCCGAGCAGCTTGCCGAGTGGGCCGACCGGGCTGGCGCTGAACTGATCCGCTCCGAGCCCGGCGGCGATCCGGGCGCCGTCGCCTTCGATGCGATCGAGGCGGCCCGCGCCCGCGGCGCCGACGTCGTCATCGTCGACACCGCCGGCCGTCTCCACACCCAGGGCAACCTGATGGACGAGCTCGCCAAGGTGCGGCGGGTGATCGCTAAGCAGCTCCCCGACGCCCCGCACGAGACCCTGATTTCGATCGACGCGACGACCGGCCAGAACGGCCTGCGCCAGGCGAAGGTCTTCTCCGACGCCGCCGAGGTCGACGGCGTCGTCCTGACCAAGCTCGACGGGACCGCCAAGGGGGGGATCGTGCTGGCGATCGCGAGCGAGCTCGAGATCCCGGTGAAGCTGATCGGAACTGGCGAGAAGCTCGATGACCTGCGCCCGTTCGACCCCACCGATTTTGCTGAGGCCCTGCTGGCCGAATAGCCGGTCGCGCCTGGGCGTCGACGTATGCTGGGCGACATGTGGAGCCGCCTGGCTTCCGTCTCTGCCCTGACCGCGATCGCGACGGTGGCGATCATCTCCTCGGCCGCCGCGGCGCCGTCGTGGCTGCCGACGGTCAACGTCGAGCCCTCGCCGCCCCTCGGCTCCCTCGTATTCCCGAAAGTCATCGCCAGAGATGACGGGTGCTCCTCGGTCGTCTTCCCGCGTGGCGGCGTGCTGGCGACGACCCGCCCGGCCGGAGCATCGTTCGCCAGCCCTCCCCAGAACCTCGGCGGGATTCTCGGCGGCGCCTATCCCGAAGTCGCCTTCGGGGGCGGTGTCGCTGCCGTCACCTGGCTCGATGGCTCCTCGGACTT
>DASXBC010000247.1:0-2871 GCA_036406355.1 Solirubrobacterales bacterium
CGCCGCGACGCTGGTCGAGACCGACTACGCCGACGCCTGCCCGATCGCGACCGTCGCCCTCGAGGTCTCGAGCGTAAACGAGGAGCTCCGCGGGGCCTGCGCCGACGTTTTCGACCTCTGGATCGAGGGAGGCACCGCCCGCTTCGTAGAAGCCGGCATTCCTCGCGAGCGCGCCCGTTCCCTGGTGATCCAGATGATCGCCGCGCTGGAGGGCGCCTTCGTCCTCAGCCGCGCCCTGCGCTCGACCGAGCCCCTCGAGGCCACCGGCGAGGCCGTCGCGGCGGCGATCGCCTCCGAGTCATAGGCGGGTCGGCGAGTGTTTTCCGGGGTAGATCGAATCCATGGCATGGATCCTGCCCAGGCTCAGCTTGGCCGCCGCCACAGCGGTGCTTGCGGCCCTCGCGCCCGCCGCCGTCGCTGCTGCCGCCCAGCCTCCGGCCGGGGCCTCGAGCGCCGCGATCCTTCGCCAGGCTGACGGCAGGATCGTCTCGGTGACCTCGGGCTTCGGGGTGAGCCGGGACAACCCCGACGGATCTCCCGACCCGACTTTCGGCGAAGACGGCCGGGTCGAAACCGACTTCGGCGGAGGCGGTCTCGCGACCGCGCGATCGCTGGCGATCGACGACGAGGGAAGGATCGTCCTCGCCGGCACCTACGTCCGCGGCGGACCGGATCGCGCCAGCCGCCAGGACGACCTCGCGCTCGCCCGCTACCTGCCGGACGGGAGCCTCGATCCGAGCTTCGGCCAGGGCGGCACCAGTGTCGTCGACCTCGCCTCGGGGTCGATCGACTTCGTCCATGGCGTCGTCGTCGCGCCCGGCGGGCGGATCCTGGTCGCCGCCGCCGCCTTCCGCTGGGAGCTCGGAACCGACTTCGCCGTGGCGGCCTTCCGGCCGGATGGCGCGCTCGACGCCTCCTTCGGCCACGGTGGTGTCGCGCTGGCCCGCCCGCCCGCGGCGCAGGCGGGCGAAGTCGGGGCGCTCGCGCTGCAACCCGACGGCAAGGTCGTCGTCGCCGGATCGGCGATCGGCATGCCGTTCACTCACTTGATCGCGGTCCTGCGCCTCACCGCGGGAGGGGAAATCGACTCGGGCTTCGGTGACGGCGGCTTCGTCACCGCCGATCCCGTGACCAGCTCCTGGGGGCAGATCGACGTCTCGGACGTCTTCCTCGACCCCGCCGGCGACCTCGTCGTCGCCGCGACGGAGCGGACCGAAGAGCACTGCTGCACCAACGCCGTCCTCCTTCGCCTCGGCCCGGACGGCGTGCCGGACCCCGGATTCGGAGGCGGGGAACCGGGCGTGGCCAAGGTCCTTCAGACCGGGCTCGTGACCGCGGCGCCGCTCGCCGACGGGACGATCTTCGTCGGTGGCGCCGCCCACCGCGGGCTCGTCGTCGCCAGGCTCGACGCCGGCGGGAGCGCGCTCCCCTTCTACGGCCGGGCCGGAGCAGCGGTGGTGAGAATCGGCGGGCTCACCACCGAACCCACCGCGTACTTCGCGGAACCGGACGGCCGCGCTCTCGCCCTCGCCACCGTGCGCGCCGCCCACTGCCGGGTCCAGAGTCGGCGCTGGGTGAGGTGCAGGCCCGAAGCAACGCTGGCGTACACCGCGGACGGCGGGCTCGACCGCCGCCTCGGCGGCCTCGGGTTCGTCACCAGGCCCCGGATGCACCTCTGCCGCGATCACCCGCTGCGGGCATGCGGGATCGACCTCGGGCACGACGGGCTTAGGCGGCGGGCCAGGGCGGCTCGTCCGCACACCGCCGCGCTTGCGGGTCGCGCGCTTCTGGTCCGCGTCCGCTGCTCCGCCCGGCTCGAGACGAGGTGTCGGATCGTCACCAGCGTCCGCCTCCCGGGCGGCGGCGCCGCGTCGGCTGCGGCGACAATCACCGCGGGCGGAGGCAGGGTGCTCCGGCTCTCCCTCAATCCCGCCACCGTCGCCGGACTCCGCCGGGCACCCGGAACGGTCAGCCTGCGGCTCCGTCAGCGGGTCGAGGCGAACGGGCTGCGTGCAACGGTCGTGGGCCCGCTCCAGCTAGACGTCTAGCCCGACTGCCGGGACCGGTAGAGGACGTGCCGGCGCAGTGGGTTGCCGGCCCGAATCCCCGGATGGTCGAAGTCGTCGGCCGGGTCGTGGCTCATCCCGAGGCGCTCCATCACCGCCCGCGAGCGCAGGTTGACGTCGCTGGCGAACGAGACGATCTCCTCGAGGCCGACCCGCTCGAAGCCGAAGTCGAGCGCGGCCCGCGCGGCCTCGGTCGCGTAGCCATGGCCCCAGGCCGGGGCCGCCAGCCGCCAGCCGACCTCGACCGCGGGGGTGAAGCGGGACTCGAACTCGGGGACCGCGAGGCCGGTGAAACCGAGCAGATCGCCGCCGTCGCGGGGCTCGAGCGCCCAGAGCCCGAACCCGTGCATCTCGAAGCCGGCCTCGATCCGCTCGAGCAGCTCGTCGCTCTCCCTGGGTGACAGCGGCGCGAGGAAGAACTCCATCACCCGCGGGTCGGCGTTGATCGCCGCGAACGGCTCGCGGTCCTCCTCGCGCCAGCGGCGCAGCCTCAGTCGCGCGGTCTCGAGCTCCGGCTCAGCGGCCAATCGACTGTTGGTACAGGGTGAAGCCGATCCCCGAGCAGACCGCGGCGATGATCCAGAAGCGGAGCATGATCTTGGTCTCCGACCAGGCCATCATCTCGAAGTGGTGGTGGAGCGGCGCCATCAGCAGGATGCGGCGGCGGAAGGTCTTGAAGGCGAAGACCTGGGCGGCGACCGAGAGCGCCTCGATCACGAAGATGCCGCCGATGATGATCAGCAGCACCTCGGTCTGGGTCATCACCGCGAGGGCGCCGATCGCGCCGCCGAGCCCGAGCGAGCCG
>DASXBC010000248.1:0-4164 GCA_036406355.1 Solirubrobacterales bacterium
CGAACGGCGAACTTCCGGTCGCCGCGAGCGTCGCCACCGAAGACGCAAGACTGGTCGCGCCACTCGCCGACCCCGGCTGGAACCCCCGCAACCCCAACGACGGCTTCACGGTGCTGCCCTACCAGGGAATCGTCGACGTCAGCGACATCGTCAACGACAACAGCAGAGGTGAAACCGAAAAGGGGTCGGCCGTCCACGGTCGGGTGAGGGGATGGGCGGCGGGCATGGGCTATCCGAATTTCTCGACGATCGGGATCGGGATCGGCGGCTTTCGCGGCGTCACCGGAGACGGCGGCATCGAAAGCGGATTCGAAAGCGCCTTCGGGACCTTCGGGAACATCGCCGCGGTCACCTTGAATCCAGCGAACCCTCGCGAAAACCGGCCGCTGACCGGCGTCGCCCATGAGATCTTTCACCAGTTCGGCCTTGACCATGCGAGCGGAGAATGCGGCGGCGGCGAAGAAAACCAGAGCTATACGCCGTGGCCGCTGAAGCCCGGAGAGACACATGCGTCGGAGGCGGCAGTGCTGGGAGTGCCGAGTGGCGACAAGACCGACGTCGAAGGGTTCGGCCAACTGCTCGGGATCGGGTTGAGGATGGACTCCTACCCATACCGGATAGTGGCCGACGGCGTGAGCTGGGCGCAGAACATGGATCTGATGTCCTACTGCGCGAAGAACACGGGGGGTTTCATCGGCGGCGACCCGGGTGTCTGGGTCTCGCCGATCAACTGGGAGGCCGTCTACCGAGCGTTCGCCACGAGCGGCGGCGCGCAGTCATCCCGTTCCGCAAGGGACGGTGCGGGTGGGCGCAGGGTCCGCATCAACCGCAGACGCCTGCGCGTGACGGGCTATCTGACGGGATCGAGCTTCACCTTCGCCGGCGTCGGTCCGCAGGTCGGGCCCCCGCAGAAGGCCGGAACCTCGGGCTTCACGCTCCTCGCGCGAGGCCGCCGAGGCCAGATCCTGCACAGCGTCCCGATGGCGGCGCAGCGCCTCCACCAGGACCAGGTCGCGGGGCTCCTAGGGCTCTCGGCGGAAATCCCCAGCGCTGGAGTTGAGAGCGTCGAAGTGCTCGACAACGGCGTCGCCGTCGCGAAGCGCGTTCGCCCCGCGCGCCGGCCCAAGGTGCGGGTCCTCGCGCCGCGGCGGGGCGCCGTGGCCGGGGGGCGGGGGACCGTTGGGGTGAAGTGGAGGAGCGCCGGCGCCGGCGGCAAGAACAGCAGCGCTTCGGTCGACTTCTCGAGCGATGGAGGACGGACCTGGCGGGCCATCTACGTCGGGCCGGACCGGGGCAGGGCAGAGATACCGGGCAGCTACCTCGAGGCATCTCACCGAGCTCGGCTACGGGTGCGGGTCAACGATGGCTTCGACGAAGCGGTCGCGACCTCGGGCATCTTCACCAGCCGCGCAGCTCCGCCGGTGGTGACGATCGCCAGGGCCCCGAAGGTGCTTCCGGGAGACGCCCGCCTGCAGTTGACAGGACAGGCCTTCGAGGCGGGGCCGACGGCGCTCGGGGGCAAGAGGCTGCGCTGGTTCGACGGCTCGGTCCCGCTCGGCAGCGGGGCGGAGATCACGGCGGGTCCCCTCCCTCCGGGGAAAAACCACATACGCCTGGTCGCCCACGGGTCGGGTGGATCGACCGCCACCGCCCGCGTCAAGGTCAAGGTCAAGCCGGTCCGACTTCCGTTCCTGCGGCTCTCGATCCCCAAGAAGGCTCCGCGGCGGGCGAAGCGGATCGTGATCAGGGCACGCTCTGCCGTGCCGGCGAGGCTCACCGTCAACGGGAGCAAATTCAAGCTCGGGAAGAAGATCAAAAAGCTTGACATCGCGGTCACGTCCCGAAGGCAGTCATTGCTCCAGATGACGGTGACCGCGGCAGGGGTACGCACTTCCTTCGCCGCAAACGTCAAACGCGGCTAGCGCACGGCGGGGGCGCGGCTCGGGATTCCGTCCAAAGCCCGCGCCACAAACCTAAAGGGATTCGACCATGTGCCGAAAACTCGGTACGGTCCGAACCCTCTCCCACCGTTTCGTCCCATGGCCATCCCCCAGTCGACTGCGAGCGCGAAGAAACCGAAAGGCCGGCACCGCAGGCACCGGCGGCACGTCTGGAAGGAGAAGCACTACCGCTGGGTGGAAACCCCGGACGGCGACTGGCGGGTCGAAGCTTTCATCGTCCGCTACAAGCACAAACCGCCTCGCCACCACTACCGCGGGCCGGGCCCGAAGCCGCCGAAACGGATCCGCGTCGCCCCGATCGTCGTCAACGCCGACCCGCGCCCGGCGGGCGCCTACCAGGGCCCGTTCGGCCGTGACCAGGCGGTGCGCCTGCTCGACCGGGCGGGGTTCGGCGCGATCCCCGGCCAGGCCGAGCAGCTCGCCTCGCTGGGCCTCGTCGGCGCGGTCCAGTCGCTGACCCGGCCCAGCGGCCCGGCGACGATGACCGGGCCCGCCCCGGTCGACGACCAGGGCGACCCGATCGCCCCCGCCGACGCCTGGGGCCACGATCACCTCTGGTGGCTCGATCGGATGATCCGCACGAGCCAGCCGCTGGTCGAGCGGATGGCGCTGGTCCTGCACGACTGGTTCGCGACCTCGAACGCGAGCGTCTCGACCGCCCAGCAGATGATCGATCAGTCGAATCTCTTCCGCTCCGCCTGCTTCGGGTCGTTCCTCGACCTCTTCATGGCGGTGACGGTCGACCCGGCGATGTTGCAGTGGCTGAACGGCAATGAAAACCACAAGCAGGCCCCGAACGAGAACTACGGCCGCGAGATGATGGAGCTGTTCTCGCTCGGCGCCGATCGAGGCGCCTACACGGAGGACGACATCCGCGAACAGGCGCGGTCGCTGACCGGGTGGCGCAACGACTACGGCGAACTGGGCGCCTACAACTTCCGCTTCGACCCCAAACGGCACGACACGGGTGTGAAGACGGTCTTCGGCCGCAGCGGCAACTGGGAATGGCGCGACGCATGCCGGCTCTGCGTCGAGAACCCGCTGCATCCCTCGTTCTTCGTCGAAAAGCTCTGGAGCTACTTCGTCCCCCAGCCGCCGTCCGACTCGACCCGCGACGCGCTGATCAACACCTACCGAGGCTCGGGCTGGGCGATCCGCCCGGTGCTCGAGGAAATCCTGACCAGCCCCGACCTCTACCAGGGTCCGCCGATGGTCAAGCCGCCCGTCGTCCACCTCGCCGGAATGCTGCGCTCGCTGGGCCGCGGCATCGACACCGAAGCCTGGATCTGGCTCTGCGACCAGGCCGGGCAGCTGCTGTTCTGGCCGCCCAACGTGTCCGGCTGGGATGACACCCGCTGGCTCGACACCTCGCGGATGCGCGCTCGCTGGAACATGGTCGACTACGCGCTCGACGGAACCTCGGTCGACGCCTGGGGCTCCTCCTACAGCTCGACCGAGACCCCGGACGAAGCGCTGGCCCGGGCCCTCGCCTCATGGGGCGGCCCGACCCTCCGCGACGAACACCGGGCCGAGCTCCTCGACTTCTCCCGACGGGTCGAAGCTCTGGCGCTGGCCGACTGGCAACAGGGCCCCTACCGGGCGCTGCGCCAGAACGCCCTCCTGCAGCTGATCGGCATCAGCCCCGACCTGATCCTGCAATGAGCGGAGCCTGAGATGCACAATTGCTGCAACAACTACACCCGCTCCCAGCTCCTGCGCTCGGCCGCCGCCGAGGCCGGCAGGGGCCTGCCGGCGATCGAGCCGGGGATGCCGACTCCGGCGGGCACCGGCCTCTCGCGGCGGAACTTCCTCTCCTGGAGCGCCGGACTCGCGCTCTCGGTCTACGGCGCCTCGAAGATCCCGATCGCGGCCTTCGAAGAGGGGATCGCGCAGGCGGCGCAGAGCGACAAGATCCTCATCTCGGTCTTCTTCGACGGCGGCATCGACGCGCTCAGCGTCCTCGCCCCGGTCGGCGACCCGCGCTACGCCCAGCTGCGGCCGAATCTCGCGCTCTCGCCGGAAGCGGGGACCGAATTCACCGAGGACCCCACCCTGCGCTGGCATCCCGCGGCCGCGGGCCTCTCGACCCTCCACTCCGAGGGCAAGGTCAGCGCCTTTCCGGCGATCGGGTACGACCATCCCGATCAGTCGCACTTCACCTCGCGCCACTACTACGAGATCGGCGAGCTCGAGATCGGGTTCC
>DASXBC010000249.1:0-12712 GCA_036406355.1 Solirubrobacterales bacterium
AGCCGCCCACACCGACGACGCGGGCCGGGTCCTCTGACTTCAGGCGCTTCGCTTCCCCCAGGTGCGCGATGAAGCGGTTGTCGGCGGACTCGCGGATCGAGCAGGTGTTGAAGAGGATCAGGTCCGCCTCCTCGCGGCTCGAGGCCTGCTCGTAGCCGAGCGACTCGAGCATTCCCTGCATCCGCTCGGAGTCGTGCACGTTCATCTGACACCCGAACGTCGTCACGTGGTAGCGCTTGCCCATGACCGGCAGGGTACTGACGGTCGGAGAGGCAAGCAGATCGAGCGGCGACGCGAGCGTAGTGACCTACGTGAGCGAGGCGCGAGGCCGATGACCCCGAGCTGCGCCGCCTATTCGACCGTCAGGGTTCCCTGCATACCCGCTTCGGCATGTCCGGGCACAGTGCACAGGAAGGTGTATTCGCCGGGGGCGAGTTCGGCGCTGATAGAGGTCTTCCCGTTGGTGATCCTCGGGGAGACGGCGATCTGCTTGCCGTTCTGCTCTATCGCGACGTCGTGTTCGAGCGCCGACGGGTTGGTGAAGTCGATCGTCACCTTGCCGGGCCTGCTGTGCAGGGCTTTTTTGTTGAAGGCGATTTCGGTCGGCGAGGCGGCGAGCTGCAGGGTGCCGCCCGGGCCCTTCGCCTTGGCGGGCGCCGGCGCCGGCTTGGCGCCGCCTTCGGGCTGGCCCGCTTCAGCGCCTTCTTCTTCAGCGCCTTCTTCTTCGACCGGGGTCGGGTTTTCCTCCTCGGCTTCGACTTCTTCGCCGGCCTTCTCGAGCTCCGTCGCCCGCGCCTCCTGCTCGTCCTGGCCGTTGAGCACCGCGTATGTGGTGGTGGCGCCGATCAGCGCGATGAAGCCGAGCGCGACGAGGGGCGCGAAGCGGCCGGGAAACTTCTCGGACCGCAGGCCGAGGAACGCCGTGATGACCGCAAGCCCCGCGAGGCAGCCGCCGAGGATGTAGAAGACCGTTGAGTAGGGCATATCCGCCGCGGCATCCTATAGCCGCCGGCGCCGGTCAGACGACCTCCTACGCGGCCTTGGCGGCCTCGGCGGCCTCGGCGGGCTCCGCCGGGGCGGGCGCCGGGACTGCCTCGGCGCCGAGGCCGAGGGCGGCCCGGATCTTGGATTCGATCTCCGCCGCCAGCTCGGGATTGTCGGCGAGGAACTGCTTGGCGTTGTTGCGGCCCTGCCCGATCCTCGTCTCCCCGTAGGAGAAGAAGGAGCCAGATTTCTGGATCAGGCCCTGCTCCATGCCGAAGTCGAGCAGGCTTCCCTCGCGCGAGATCCCCACGCCGTACTCGATATCGAACTCCGCCTGGCGGAAGGGGGCCGCCACTTTGTTCTTGACGACTTTGACCCGGACCCGGTTCCCGACCGCCTCGGTCCCCTCCTTGAGGGTCTCGATGCGACGGATGTCGAGCCGTTGCGAGGAGTAGAACTTGAGCGCCCGGCCGCCCGGCTGGGTCTCGGGGGAGCCGAACTGGACCCCGACCTTTTCGCGGATCTGGTTGGTGAACAGGCAGACGGTGTTGGTGCGGTTGAGGTTGCCGGCCAGTTTGCGCATCGCCTGCGACATCAGGCGCGCCTGGAGGCCGACGGTCGTGTCTCCTATCTGTCCATCGAGCTCGGCTTTCGGGGTCAGAGCCGCGACCGAGTCGATCGCGACGACGTCGATCGCCGCCGAGGCGATCAGGCGGTCGGCGATCTGCAGCGCCTGCTCGCCGTAGTCGGGCTGGGAGACCAGCAGCTCGTCGGTGTCGACCCCGATCGACCGCGCGTAGGAGGGGTCGATCGCGTGCTCGGTGTCGATGAAGGCGCAGATCCCGCCGCGGCTCTGGGCCTCGGCGATGATGTGGTAGATCAGGGTCGTCTTACCCGAGGACTCCGGGCCGAAGATCTCGACGATCCGGCCGCGCGGCACGCCACCGATGCCCAGCGCCAGGTCGAGGGAGAGCGCGCCGGTCGGAATCGCTTCCACCTGGACGGTGCTGTCGGCGCCGAGGCGCATCAGCGCGCCCTGCCCGAAGTCGCGCTCGATCTGGGTCACCGCCGCCGCCAGCGCCGCGTCTTTCGCCTTGGCCTCCTTCGCCGAGGCGTCCTTCAAAGTCGCCTTCTTGTCTGCCATCTCTTTCACCTCACTGCCGCCCATTCGCGGGCAGCTCGACTTGCGCCAGCGGGGTGTACTGCGCACCCTGCGGCTTGAGTTCCGAACGGTAGAGCGTGATCCGGACGCCATCGAAGGGCTGCAGCAGATCCTTCGGCAGCCCTCCGGGAGGGGTCGCGACGAGCGCCGGTCGCTTCGACCCGCGCTCCTCCCTCCGCACCCTGGCGACGGTCACGTGCGGCCAGAACGGGCGCTTCTCGGGCTCGTAGAGGCCGGCCTCGGCCAGCCTCCCCTCGAGGCCGGTCTGGAGGGCGACCGTGCCCGGCGAGGAGGCCGGTAGCGCGAACAGCCGCGGCCGTCCGCGCGGTGGCCGGGGAGCCGGATCCCCGAGCGCGATCCGCGGCGCCGGCCCGCCGCCGGCGGCGACGATCTCCGCCAGTCGCGGAATCCTCTTCTCGGGCAGATAGCCGAGGAAGGCCAGCGTGATGTGCAGGCTCTCCTCCGCCACCGGCCGCAGCGCCGGGTCCGCGAGCTGCTCTCTGCCCCAGGCGGCGATCGCATCGCGGACTCGGTCAGGGAGGTCGAGAGCGACGAACAGTCGCGCCCGCGGGCTCTTCAGGCGTTCCTTGGCCACCCCGCCGACGCTACGCCGTCGTTGTGCGCGACACAACGCGCGAGTGCAAGGAATTCGTCAGATCTGCGTGCGCGAGTGCGCCGAGGCAGTGCTTCGGCTCCGCCTCAGAGCGGCGGCTCGGCACCCGTGAGGAGCATCCGCAGCAGGTGCAGCCCGACCAATGCCGAGCGTTCGCGGATGTCGTCGCGTCCGCCAGGGATCACCGGATCGCGGGCTATCGACCGCCCGCCGGCGAGGAGGGCGTGGAAGCACACGTAACCGACCGGCTTCTCCTCGCTGCCCCCCTCGGGCCCGGCAATGCCGGTGATCGCGACGGCGAGGTCGGCGCCGAACCGCTCGAGGGCGCCGTTGGCCATCGCCTCGGCGACCTCCGGCGAGACCGCCCCATGGGCGTCGATCAGGGCCGGATCGACCCCGAGCAGGTCCGCCTTCGCCGCGTTCGAGTAGGAGACGACGCTGCCGGCGAAGTAGGCGGAGGCGCCGGGGACGTTGGTGATCCTCGCCGCCAGCAGGCCGCCGCTGCAGGACTCGGCCAGTCCCAGCCGGTGGCCCGCCAGGAGCTTCGCGACCTGGGAGTCGATCGTCTCGCCGTCGAGGCTGAAGAGGTGCCGCTCGTGCCGAGAGCGGAGGCCGTCGCGCACCGCGTCGGCCGTGGCGGCCGCCTGATCTCGATAGCGGACCTCGACCTCGATCTCGCCGCGGCGCAGGCAGGTCGTGATCTCGACCTCGTCGAGCGCGACCCCGTCCGCCTCGATCTCACGCAGGCTCTTGGCGATTTCGGACTCGGGGATTCCGAACATCCGCAGCGTGTAGCCGCGCAGCGGCGTCGCCCGGCCGACCACCTCGCGCACCGGCTCGGTAGCGAGTGCCGCCGGCCACATCGGCCGCAGCTCGCGGGGCGGGCCCGGCAAAACGACGACGACGGGGCCATCGGCCGGGACGACCAGACCGGGGGCCGTGCCCACCGGGTCGAGCGGCGTCGCCCCCTTCGGGATCAGCGCCTGCTTGCGGTTGGCCTCGCGGACCGCCTCCTGGTCGAAGTTGAAGCGGCGCGCGAAGCCACGCAGGATCTCGGCGATCTTCTCCTCGACCGCCTCGTCGAGAAGCAATTCGCGGCCGGCGAAGCGGGCGACGACCTCGGCTGTGAGGTCGTCGGCGGTCGGTCCGAGCCCGCCCGAGGTGACCACCAGGTCCATTCCCTCGGCGGCCATGAAGCGGAGCGCCGCCTCGAGGTCGTCGGGTCGGTCGCCGACGATCAGGATGTGGGCGACGTCGATCCCGAGCTCGGCGAGCCGTTCCGAGAGCCATGGCCCGTTCGCGTCGGCGATCGTCCCGGTCAGCACCTCGGTGCCCGTGACCACGATCCCGGCCCGTACGGCAGCCGCCGCCCCCGGACGCGGAAGGGATTGCCCGGTCATATCTGATCCTTCAGGCATTCCCGAGAGCGGAGGAGGCGGCGGAAGATGTCACGCGCATTCAGGCCTTTCGCCTTCCTGCAGTTCGCTCAGATGCCCCTTTTCGTCGACCGCGAACCCGATCGGGCTCGATGATTCGGGCAGGTGCGCCGGGCTGCCGTCGATTTCCATTTCGACCGAGCCGTTTCCGAACGCGACCGAGAACCCCTTTGAGTGGAACGGGCCCCGCCGTTCGCCCGCCGCGAGGATCTCGCCGTCGATCACCGGTTTTTCGTCGGCGTCGAGGAGGCAGACCCAGACTTCGTCGGTCGCTTCGAGGCTGACCCCGATCCCGGGCACCGCAGCCTTCGTCGTCGCGCCCTGCGAATGGCTCTTCTTCGCGGCCGCGTTCGACTTCTTGCCAGACGAATTGCCGCCGCCGCCCGCGAGTCCGATCGCGACGACGATCCCGATCAGGGCGGCGACGACGAGCACGATCAGAATCCGGCCTCCGACCCCCGACCGCCCGGGCGCACTGCGAGCGCTCAGCGCCGGCTCGACCCTCGCCGGCGGCCTGTCGGCGCCGCCGGCGCCCTCGGTGCTCGCGCGGTAGTCCTCGGCAAGCCGCTCGCCGTCGAGGCCCAGGTAGGAGGCGTAGGTCCTGATGAAGGCGCGCGTATAGATGTCGCCCGGGAGGACGTCCCAATCCTCGTTCTCGAGCGCGCTGAGGAAGCGAACTCTGATCTTCGTCGCGTCTTCGACCTCGGAAAGATCGATTTTGCGTCGATTTCTCGCATCGCGCAGGGTGTTTCCTATACCGGTCGTCTCCACGCCGACATTGTTGCCGGTCGGGGGGGAAAGGCCCTACTCGGCGTCGACCGGCAGCCGCTCACCCGCCTGGTCCCCGCTCAGGAAGCGGGGAAGGTCGGCCTGGGTGATCAGCACCTGCCGCGGCTTGGAGCCCTCGTAACCGGAGATGACGCCGCGCCGCTCGAGCATGTCGATCAGGCGGCCGGCCCGGGTGTAGCCGACGCGAAGCCGCCGCTGGATCATCGAGACCGACGCCGTCTCGGTCTGTACGACGAGCCGGACCGCCTCGTCGAGCAGGTCGTCGCGGTCGGGGTCGAGCTCGCCCTCCGCCCCCTCCTCCGGAACCTCCTCGCGGGCCTCGAGCAGCTCGGCCTCGAACTCGGGTTCCCCCTGTCTGGACCAGTGGGTGGTGATCCGCGCGATCTCCTCCTCGGTCACGAACGCGCCCTGGATCCGCTGCAGCTTCGAGGTGCCGGCCCCGCGGAACAGCATGTCGCCCTGACCGAGCAGCGCCTCGGCGCCGCCCTGGTCGAGGATCACCCGGGAGTCGGTCTGCGAGGACACCGCGAACGCGATCCGGGCCGGGATGTTGACCTTGATCGTGCCGGTGATGATGTCGGTCGAGGGGCGCTGGGTGGCGAGGACGAGGTGGATGCCAGTCGCCCGCGACTTCTGAGCGAGCCGGATGATCGAGTCCTCGACCTCGGCCGGGGCGACCATCATCAGGTCCGCGAGCTCGTCGATCACGCAGAGGATGTGGGGCAGGGGCGCTTCCCCCCTGCGTGCCCGCGCCCGGTTGAGCTCGCCGAGGTTGCGGCACCGCGCCTCGCCCATGATCCCGTAGCGGCTCTCCATCTCGCCGATCAGGTTGGCGAGGACGTTCGCGGCCAGGCGGGGCGAGGTGACGACCGGGGTCAGCAGGTGCGGGACGTGCTCGTAGTGGTTGAGCTCGACCTGCTTCGGGTCGACGAGGACGAGGCGGACGTCGTTCGGCGACGCCTGCATCAGGATCGAGGAGAGAATCGCGTTGACGCTGCCGGACTTCCCCGAGCCGGTGGTCCCGGCGACGAGCACGTGCGGCATCTTCGCCAGGTCGGTCCAGACCGCGTTGCCGTCGATCCCCTTCCCGAGCCAGGCGACGAGCGGCGACGTCTTCTCCGGCCGCCCGGCGTAGATGTCTCCGAGGCGGACCATCCGCCGCCGCGTGTTGGGGACCTCGACGCCGACCGCCTGCTTGCCCGGGATCGGCGCCAGGATCCGGATGTCGGTCGAGGCGAGCGCGTAGGCGAGGTCGTTGGCCAGCTCAGTCACTTTCTTCACCTTTGTCCCGGGGGCGAGGCGCAGCTCGTAGCGGGAGACGTGGGGACCGCTGACGATGCCGATGATCTTCGCCTCGACCCCGAAGTGGCCGAGTGTCTCCACCAGCCTCCTCCCCACCGCGTCGTGGTCGCGCGGGTCGGGGCCCTTGTCGGCGCGCCCCTTCTCGAGCACGTTCCCGGGCGGCGGCCGGTAGTCGATCTCCTCCGAGGTGGTGACGCCGCGCTGCTTGCCCATCGGAGTCAGCGCGGGCGTTTCGGTTGTGGGAGCGCCCTCGTCGGGCTCGGCCTCCGCCTCGGGCTGAACCGCAGCCTCAGAGCTCGTTTCGGCCTCCGCGAGGTCGTCGTCGAAGCTCCCGACCGCGACGGTGGGCTCGTAGTCCTCCTCGTCGGGGTAGCTGCTCATCACGTCGGTCGGGGCGGCGCGGGTCTCGAGCTCGTCGCTCCCGCGTCCGCGGTCCTCTCGGCTCATGACGACCGTCTCCGCCATTCCCCGGCCGCCGAGGAACAGGCCGCGGGCGCCGCGGCCGAGGCCGCGAAGGATCGCGCCGATCGAGGTTCCGGTGACCAGCACCACCCCGATCACGAGGATCAGGACGGTGAAGATGCGGGCGCCGACCTCGCCGACCAGGTAGGTGAGCGCGGTTTCGACCCCGTATCCGACCTTGCCTCCCTCCCAGCCGAGGAAGAGGACGAAGGCGAGGTATGCCCCGGAGGCGATCAGGAAGAGGCCGATCAGGTCGAGGTGTCGTTGCTCCAGCGCCTGCGGGAGGCGCGGCCGGCCCATTTTGCGCGCCCCGCCCTTCGACTTCGATTTCGGGCGCCGTTTCGCCCCGCGCCGCTTACGCACGAACATGAGAAAGAGCTTCGACGGCGACCGCCGCTCCCCTGCGAAGCCCTAAATTCGCGCTAAAACAAAGGCGAAAACGCCATATGCGGGGCTAACATCGTTGCTCGATGAGCGCGGAGCGAGCCAAGCGCGAGGGGTAGTGATGCTCACCGATGGAGCCGAAGCGGGCGGCCGCGTGCTCGTGGTCGAGGACGATGAGGACATCGCCGATGTCCTGCGGCGCTCGCTGCGCAACGAGGGATATGACGTTCGCACCTCGGCCGACGGGATCGACGCCCTCGACATCGCCGCCGGATTCGTGCCCGACCTGGTCGTTCTCGACCTCGGGCTGCCGCGCCTCGACGGGGTCGAGGTCTGCCGGCGGCTGCGCGCCGACAGCGACGTGCCGATCCTGATGCTGACCGCTCGCAGCGAGACCGAGGACCGGGTCGGCGGCCTCGACAGCGGCGCCGACGACTACCTCGTGAAGCCGTTCGAGCGCAAGGAGCTGCTGGCCCGGATCCGCGCCCTCCTCCGCCGCCGGCCGCCGCGCGGCTCGGCCTCGATCGAGGTGGCCGACCTGACCCTCAATCCCGACACCCGCGAGGTCCGCCGCGGCGAGCGCGAGATCGAGCTGACCAACCGCGAGTTCGAGCTGCTCGAGCACCTGATGCGCAACCAGAGGCTGGTCGTCTCGCGCGAGCGCCTCCTCGACGAGGTCTGGGGCTACGACCCGACGGCGGCGACCAACACGATCGACGTCTTCATCTCGAACCTGCGGCGCAAGCTCGAGGAAGGCGGCGAGCCCCGTCTCCTCCACACCAAGCGCGGGGCCGGCTACGTCCTGAAGGCATAGACGTGAGAACCACCGGTTTCTCCCGGCTTCGACCCCGCAACTGGCCGGTCCGCTGGCGCCTGGCGAGCGTCTCCGCCGGGCTGACCCTGGCGATCCTGGTCCTCTTCGGCGCGGTCATCGGCAACCTCGTCGCGAACCGGATCCGCGACGACTTCAATCGCGAGATGCAGCAGGCCGTCGCGACGCTCTCCTCCCAGATCCAGATCGTCGACACGATCACCAACACGCTGATCACGAGCGAGCCCGACCTCGGCGACTTCGTCAGCCCCAACGACGCCACGGCGCGGATCTTCGACGCCCGCGGCAACCTCCTCGAAGCCAGTCCCGGCGCGGTCGAACTCGGGCCCCCGACCCTCGGGGTCCATCACGTCGGCGACATGCGGGTGGTCACCGTGACCCTCCGCAGCGGACAGACCGGCCGCGTCGCCGGATACGTCCAATATGGCCGCGACGAAGAGCACATCGACTCGACGATCGACCACCTCTGGCTCTTCATCGCCGCCGGGGTGCTCGGCGCGACGCTGCTCGCCGCGCTCGCCGGTCTGGCGATCGCGGGACGGGCGATGCGGCCGATCTCCTCGCTGACCGCTACCGCGCGTGAGATCAGCGACACCGGCGACCCATCGCGTCACATGCCGTCCCCGACGGCCGACGACGAGGTCGGCGAACTCGCCGGGACTCTCGAGGAGATGCTCCGGTCCCTCGACGCTGCCCGCTCCGAGCGCGAGACGGCGATGCGCAAGCAGCGCGAGTTCGTCGCCGACGCCTCGCACGAGCTGCGGACCCCGCTGACCAGCATCGTCGCCAACCTCGAGCTGCTCCAGGCCTCGCTCGAGGACCCCGACCGGGATGAGGACAGGGCGGTCGTCGACTCCGCGCTTCGCTCCTCGAACCGGATGAGCCGCTTGGTCGCCGATCTCCTGCTGCTGGCACGCGCCGACGCCGGCCGCCCCGGCGCCCGCACCCTTTGCGATCTGGCGGAGATCGCCGGCAACGCCGCCGCCGAGGTCGCGCCGACCGTCGGCGAACGCGAGCTGAGGATCGAGAACGACCGGCCGCTGCGCGTCGATGGCAACCCCGACGAGCTCCACCGGGTGGTCCTCAACCTGCTCGACAACGCTGTCCGCCACACGCCCGCGGGCTCGCGGATCGACCTTCGCCTCCGCGCCGCCGGTCGCGACGCGGTGGTCGAAGTCGGTGACGACGGCCCCGGAATCGCTCCCGGCCTGCGCGACGAGGTCTTCGACCGCTTTGTTCGCGGCGAAGGTCCCGCCGACACCGCCCGCGCCTCGGGCAGCGGCCTCGGCCTGGCGATCGTCCAAGCCGTCGCCGCATCGCACGGTGGCAGCGCCACCGTCACCGAGTCCGAATCGGGCGGGGCGCTGTTCACGGTGCGGATACCGCTGAGCAAGTCTGAACAGGGAATTAGTGCGCCTTTAGGCCGGCTTTAGCAGCGCGGCCTAGGTTCTCTGACGGACGAGACACACACGGGCCCGCCTGGCCTCCCCAACGTCCCGGCGGGCCCGTTTTAATTCCCGCCGTCCCGCCCCCTAGACCTCGACGATCACCGGCAGGATCATCGGCCGGACCCGGAGCTTCTCGTAGACCAGCTTTGCGATCGAGTCGTGGAGGTCCTCCTGGATCAGGTGAACCTCCCGGGTCCCCGCCGCCGAGGCGTCCTCGATCGAGTCCTCGACGACGTCCTTGAGCTCCTCGACGAGGCCGTCCTCGTCCTCGAGGAAGGCAACCCCGCGCAGGATCACCTCCGGGTCGGCGACGACGCTGCCATCGTCGGATGAGATCGTCGCGACGACGATGAAGATCCCGTCGTCGGAGATCTCGCGCCGGTCGCGCAGCGCGACGTCGTCGGGCTCGCCGACGTTGACGCCGTCGACGTAGACGACGCCGGCATGGATGTCCTCGCCGAAACGGGCTCCGCTCTCGTCGATCTCGAGCGGCAGGCCGTTGCGCCCCCGGAAGATGTTCTCGGGGTCGATCCCGACCGACTCGGCGAGGCCCGCGTGCAGCCGCAGGCGCTGGTGATCGCCATGGATCGGCAACACGTAGCTGGGTTTGGTCAGATTGAGCATCAGCTTCAGCTCCTCCTGCCAGCCGTGGCCGGAGGCGTGGATCGGCGCGTCTTTCGCGGTCACCACAGAGGCGCCGATCTCGTGGATGCGGTCGATCGTTTCGTTGACCGCGCGCTCGTTGCCCGGCACCGGGGTCGCCGAGAACACGACGGTGTCGCCGCGGTGCAGCTCGACGTCGCGGTGGTCGTTGTTCGCCATCCGGCGCAGCGCCGAGAGCGGCTCTCCCTGGCTGCCGGTCGAGATCACGATCACCTTCTCGTCGGGGAAGTCTTCGATCTCGCGCGGCTGGATGAAGAGCCCCGGGGGGGCCTCGGCGATCCCGAGGCTCGAGGCGATGTTGAAGTTCTTGCGCATCGAGCGCCCGACCAGGGCCACCCGGCGGTCCAGTTTCACGGCGGCGTCGATCGCCTGCTGGACGCGATGGATGTTGGAGGCGAACGAGGTGACGATGATCCTGCCCCCGCAGTCCTTGAACGTCTCCAGCAGCGCCGGCCCGACGCTCGACTCCGACGGGGCGATGCCGGGGCGGTCGGCGTTGGTCGAGTCTCCACAGAGCAACAGCAATCCGTCGCGGCCCAGTTCGGCGAGGCGCGAGATGTCGGCAGGGCGCCCGTCGACCGGGGTCTGGTCGAACTTGTAGTCGCCGGTGAGCAGGACCGACACCAGCTCGGTCCTCAGCAGGACCCCGCGCGCGTCGGGGATCGAGTGCGAGAGGTGGACCATCTCCATCTCGAACGGCCCGAGGCGGACGACCTGGCCGGCCGGCAGATCCTGCAGCGGCGCGTCGGAGAGCTTGTGCTCGTCGAGCTTCGACCGCACCATCGCGATCGTCAGCATCCCGCCGTAGATCACCGGCGGATCGCCGATCTCGCGGAGGACGTACGGCAGTGCGCCGACGTGGTCCTCGTGGCCGTGGGTGAGGACGATCGCCTCGATCTCGTCGGCGCGCTCGCGGAGGTAGGAGAAGTCGGGCAGGACGAGGTCGATTCCGAGCATCTCCGCGGTCGGGAACATCAGGCCGGTGTCGACGACGACGATTCGCCCGTCGTACTCGACGACGGTCATGTTCTTGCCGATCTCGCCCAGGCCCCCGAGCGGCAGGACGCGGAGGGTCTTCGCCATCGGCTAGCCGGGGACCGCGACGCCGACCGCGTCGAGCGCCGCCCGGATGACCTCGCGCTGGGCCTCGTCCGCGGCCACCAGCGGCAGGCGCAGGGTGTCGGTTGGGATCAGGCCGGCCATCTCGAGCGCGGCCTTGATCGGGATCGGGTTCGTGGTCACCGTCAGCGCCTCGTACAGCGGCCTCAGCCCGCCGTCGATCTCTCGCGCGCGGTCGAGGTCTCCGGCCTGGGCCGCATCCCACATCTCCCGCATCTGCGGGCCGACGACCTGCGATGCGACGAGGATCCCCCCCGCCCCGCCGATCTCGAGAGTCCGCAGGAAGGAGTCGTCGTTTCCGGCGAGGATCGCGAGGCCGTCGATCAGCTGCAGCTCATCGTTGTTGGCCTGCTTGAGGCCGATCACGCTGTCGATCTCGGCCAGCCGGGCGAGGTCGGCAGGCGGCACGTTGACCACCACCCGCGACGGGATGTTGTAGGCGATCAGCGGCAGCTCCGGGACCGCTTCGGCGATCGCCTCGAAATGGGCGACGATCCCGGCCGGGTTCGGCTTGTTGTAGTAGGGCGTGACCACCAGCGCCGCCTCGGCGCCGGCATCGGCGGCGGCCTTGGTCAGCTCGATCGAGTGGCGGGTGTCGTTGGTCCCGGTCCCGCAGACGATCGTCGCCCGGTCGCCGACCTCGTCGACGACCATCCGCAGGACGCCGATGTGCTCCTCGTCGTCGAGCGTCGCGGCCTCGCCGGTCGACCCGGCGACGACGATGCCGTGGGAGCCGCGGTCGACCACGTCGGCCGCGAGCCTGCGGGTCGCCGCCTCGTCGACCGCGCCGCCCTCCTCGAAGGGGGTGGCCATCGCGGTGAGCACGCCTTCCACTAGAGCCATCACGACGAGCCTAGCTCAGAGAAGCTTCTCGAGGCCGACGGTGAAATGGTCGGTCAGGCCGCCGACCCTGCGCACCGCGAGCAGGACCCCCGGCATGA
This sequence comes from Solirubrobacterales bacterium, assembly GCA_036406355.1. GTDB lineage: Bacteria > Actinomycetota > Thermoleophilia > Solirubrobacterales > 70-9 > VRUE01. Next base: position 12,136 of record DASXBC010000249.1, read on the forward strand.
AGGAGCTGCGGTCGATCGAGTCGTGGCGGATCGAGAGCGTCTGTCCCTCACCGCCGAAGATCACCTCCTGGTGGGCGACCAGGCCCGGCAGTCGCACCGAATGGATCGGCTCGTGGACGTTCCCGCCCGCCCCTCTGATCAGCTCGGCGGTGCGCTTCGCCGTCCCGGACGGGGCGTCCTTCTTCTCGGCGCCGTGCAGCTCGGTGATCTCCGCCTCCGGCATCCGCGGCGCGATCCGCTTGGAGACCTCCATCATCAGGACCGCCCCGATCGCGAAGTTGGGCGCCACGAAGCACTTCGCCTCCCCATCGGCGTCGAGCACCCTGCCGCGCAGCTCGTCGAGGTCGAAGCCCGTGCTTCCGACCACGACGTGCACCCCGGCGCCGATCGCCTCCATCACGTTGGCGGGCGCCGCCTCGGGCGTGGTGAAGTCAACCATCACGTCGGCGTCGCCGATCAGGTCGGACACGGCTGAATCGAGGGCCGGATCGGCCCGGCCGACGAGCTCCATGTCATCGGCGCCCTCAACCGCCTCGCAGACCGTCTCCCCCATGCGCCCCGCGGCGCCCGAGACCAG
>DASXBC010000250.1:0-2506 GCA_036406355.1 Solirubrobacterales bacterium
AAGCCCTATGACGTGACAAAGCCCGAAAACTCATCGGTGGCGACGATGCCAGGCAGCCCCGGCACCGTCCATTGGGGATTGCCCTAACCCGACCCCAGACTCGAACCCGGGGCCGCCAGGTCGGCGAGGCGGGGGGCGGCGCGATCGCGGTCGGAGAGGATCGGGTCCGACACCGGCCAGTGCACCGCCACCTCGGGATCGTCCCAGGCGATGCCCGTTTCCAGATCGGGGTCGTAGTAGGTCGAGACCCGGTAGAGCACGTCGGCTTCCTCGGAGAGGACGCAGAACCCGTGCCCGAAGCCATCGGGGATGAAGAGCTGGCGGTGGGTGACGTCGTCGAGCTCGTAGCCCTCCCAGCGGCGGTAGGTCGGCGACTCGGGGCGAAGATCGACGGCGACGTCGAAGATCGCTCCCCGGGCGCAGCGCACCAGCTTCGCCTGGCCGCGCTGCAGGTGGAGCCCGCGCAGCACCCGTTCGCCCGACCGGCTGTGATTCTCCTGGACGAACTCGACCTCGATGCCGAGCGAGGCGAAATCGTTGGCGCGGAAGGTCTCGACGAAGAACCCGCGCTCGTCGCCGTGGACGTCGGGCTCGACCAGCACGAGGTCCTCGATCTCAGTGGGCAGTCTCCGGAAGCTCACTTGAGCGCCTTCCCATAGTGCCGCTCGTAGTACTCGCGGTACTCGCCGGAGCGGACCGGCTCCCACCACGCCTGGTTCTCCCGGTACCAGCTCACCGTCCGCTCGATTCCCTCGTCGAAGTGGACGCCGGCCTCCCAGCCGAGGGCCTCGAGCCGCGCCGCTGAGAGCGAGTACCGGCGATCGTGCCCCGGTCGGTCCTTGACGTAGTCGATCAACGACTCGTCGCGATCGGTGAGGGCCAGGATGCGCCGAACGACCTCGATGTTCGCGAGCTCGTCCGGGCCACCGACGTTGTAGACCTCGCCCGGCTCGCCCCGCTCGAGCACCGTGTCGATCGCGGCGCAGCAGTCCTCGACGTAGAGCCAGTTGCGGACCTGCATGCCGTCGCCGTAGACCGGCAGGGGATCGCCTGCCAGGGCGTTAAGGACGCAGAGCGGGATCAGCTTCTCGGGATGCTGGCGCGGCCCGTAGTTATTCGAGGCCCGGACGATCAGCGCCTCGGAGCCGTAGGTCCGGGCGAAGGCGGCAACGAGCAGGTCGCCCCCGGCCTTCGACGCCGAGTACGGGGAGGAGGGGTTGATCGGCGACTCCTCCGTCGCCGTACCGAGCTCGAGGTCGCCGTAGACCTCGTCGGTGGACACCTGGAGGTGGCGGATCCCGGCGTCCCGCGTCGCCTCGAGGATCACGTAGGTGCCGTAGACGTCGGTCGTGATGAACTCGCCTGGCGCCTCAATCGAGCGGTCGACGTGCGATTCGGCGGCGAAGTTGACCACCGCGTCGCAGCCCTTGACCGCGGCCCTGACGGCATCGCGGTCCGCGATGTCGGCCTCGACCAGCTCGAAGCGCTCCTCCGGGATCCCGTCGAGGTTCTCGCGGCGGCCGGCGTAGGTGAGCTTGTCGAGCACCCTCACGGTGTCGTCCGTGTGGGTGTCGAGGTGACGCCTGACGTAGTTCGAGCCGATGAAGCCGGCGCCGCCGGCGACCAGCAGCCTCACGCCGCCGGCACCTCGTTCTCGCCTGTGATCTCCTCGCCGTCCGCCTGCCGCTCCTCACGCTCGCGGCGCGTCCAGTCGAGCATGGGCTGGCGCTTCGAGGCGCTCGAGCGCTGCTTGCGCGGAGCGTCCTCGGCCTCAGCGTGCCCCCGACGCGCCAGGTAGTCGGAGAGGCCACGCCGCCAGGGCGGCAGCTCGATCGGCGCGGAGCGCCGGCTGATCAGGACCGAGTTGGCGGGCCGCTTCGCCGGGCGCTCCATCATGTCGGTGGTCGTGGCCATCACCCGGGTCACCACCTCCGACTGGCGGAAGATCTCCATCGCGAACTCGTACCAGGAGCAGCTGCCCTCGCTCGCCATGTGGTGGATGCCGTAGGCGGCGCTGTCGACGAGGCGGAGCAGCCCGACCGCAAGGTGGCCTGTATATGTAGGGCAGCCGACCTGGTCGTGAACCACGACCACCGGCCCGCCGCCCTGCCCAAGCCGGAGCATCGTCTCCACGAAGTTGCCGCCGTGGGGACCGAAGAGCCATGAGGTCCGGACGATGAAGCTCTGCCCGTTGACCAGTGCAGTGGCTCGCTCCCCGGCGAGCTTGGTGCGCCCGTAGGCGTTGATCGGGTCGGGATCGTCGGACTCGCCGTAGGGCCCGCCCTCGCCGTCGAAGACGTAGTCGGTCGAGGGATAGATGACCTTCGCGTAGACCTTCGCCGCCGCGTCCGCCACGAAGCCCGCGCCCTGGGCGTTGACCAGCGAGGCGTCGTGCTCGGACTCCTCGGCCCCGTCGACGTTGGTCCACGCCGCGCAGTTGATTACGGCGCCGGGGCGCTCGCCGGTGATGAGCCGCTCGACCCTGGCGGGGTCGGTGACGTCGAGA
>DASXBC010000251.1:0-10287 GCA_036406355.1 Solirubrobacterales bacterium
GAGCCCTATCGGAAGCTCGGACGCAACCAGCTGCGGGTCGGAATGTTCCCGACCGTCGACCCGGGCGACGTCGAGGCGCTCACCGCCTGCATCGACTGGGTGATCGAGAACGTCGCCGAGGTGAATCGATGAGGGCGAGGCACTGAGATGAAGGTCCTGGTCAAGGAGAAGATCGCCGACTCCGGGATCGACCTGCTGCGCGAGAGCTTCGACGTCGACCTCGGGTTCGAGATGTCCGACGATGAGCTGCGGGAGGCGATCGCCGGCTACGACGCGATTCTCGTCCGCTCGGCGACGAAGGTGACCGAGGACCTGATCGACCGGGCCGAGCGCCTGAAAGTCATCGGCCGCGCCGGCACCGGCGTCGACAACGTCGACATCACAGCCGCGACGCGACGCGGAATCGTCGTCGCCAACGCGCCCGAATCGAACTCGGTCGCCGCCGCCGAGCACACGCTGGCGCTGATGCTGGCGCTCTGCCGCAACATCCCGCAGGCCCAGGCGACGCTGGTCGCCGGCGGCTGGGAGCGCTCGCGCTTCAAGGGAACCGAGCTCTATGGCAAGACGCTGGGAGTGATCGGCTTCGGCCGGATCGGCCAGCTGGTCGCGCGCCGGGCGCAGAGCTTCGAGATGGACGTCGTCGCCTACGACAAGTTCGTCTCGGCCGAGCGCTTCCGCGAGCTCGGGGTCGAGGGCGTGGCGGAGATGGAGGACCTGCTCGGCGCCGCCGACATCGTCACCCTCCACGTCCCGAAGACGCCGGAGACGATCGAGATGGTCGATGCCTCCTCGATCGCCGCGATGAGGGACGGCGCCCGGCTCGTCAACTGCGCCCGCGGCGAGCTGGTCGACCTCGACGCTCTGCTCGAGGCGCTCGAGTCGGGGAAGATCGCCGGGGCCGCGCTCGACGTCTTCCCGTCGGAGCCGTTCACCGAGCACCCGATCTTCGCCCGCGACGACGTCGTCGTCACCCCGCACCTCGGCGCCTCGACCGCCGAGGCCCAGGACCGGGCAGGCATCGTCACCGCCGAACAGGTCACCGCCGCGCTCAGCGGGGGAGTCGTCACCAACGCCGTCAACATCGCCGCCGTCCGCCCGGAGGAGATGGAGGCGCTGGCGCCGTTCGTGCCGCTCTGCGAAAAGCTGGGCCGCCTCGCCCAGGGGCTCGGTGACGGCTCGGTCGAGCGCGTCACCGCCGAGTTCCGGGGGCGGATCGCCGCGCACGACACTCGCCTGCTCGGGATCGCGGTCCTGGTCGGCGTCCTCTCCGGTCACACCGAGGAGCCGGTCAACCTCGTCAACGCGCCGCAGATGGCCGAGGAGCGGGGGATCGAGCTGAGCGAGACGAAGGACACCGGGTCCGAGGACTTCACCGAGCTGGTCACGGTCCGGATCGGCGACCAGGAGGCCGGGGTATCGGGAACCGGCGTCGGTCCCCGCAACGAGCCGTACCTGGTCTCGGTCTGGGGCGAGAGCTTCTACCTGCCCTTCGCCGACCACCTCACCGTCTTCCGCTACGCCGACCAGCCGGGAATGATCGGCCGGGTCGGCTCGGTGTTCGGCGAGCAGAGCGTCAACATCGTCTCGGCTGCGGTCGGCGCCTCGGCCGGCGGCGAGCAGGCGGTGATGGCGCTGACCACCGACGCCGCTGTGCGCGAGGAGACGATCGCGAAGATCCTCGAGCTCGACGGGTTCTCGGTCGGCCGCTCCGTCGACGTCTGACAGGGCGCCGCCTCCTCTGCTCTCGCGGAGGCCAAAGAGTCGGATTGCGATGGCCTCCATTCCCGCGTCCGGGGGCGGCTGGATAGGGTCCCGTCCGTGAGGGCGGTCGTCCTGACAGGCACAGGCGGTCCCGAGGTGCTTCAGGTGCAGGAGCGACCCGACCCTCCGGTCGGTCCGGGGGAGGTTCGGATCGCGGTCAGGGCCGCCGGCATCAACTTCGCCGACACGCTTGCCCGGGTCGGGCTCTACCCCGACGCGCCGAAGACACCGTGCGTGCTCGGGTACGAGGTCGCGGGCGAGGTCGAGTCGGTCGGCGACGGGGTGACCGCGCACCGGGTTGGGGACCGGGCGATGGCGGTGACCCGGTTCGGCGGCCAGGCCGAGATGGTCACCGTCCCCGAGGCGCAGGTCCTGCCCCTGCCCGAGCGGCTCGGGTTCGAGCAGGGGGCCGCCTTTCCGGTCAACTACGGGACCGCCCACGCGGCGCTGGTGATCATGGGCAGCCTGCGAGAGGGCGACCGGGTGCTCGTCCACGCCGCCGCAGGCGGGGTCGGGACCGCGGCGACGCAGCTCTGCCGCAACGCCGGCGCCGCCCAGCTGATCGGCACCGCGTCGGCGGCCAAGCACGAGGCGATTCGCGCTCAGGGCGTGACCCATCCGATCGACTACCGGACCGAGGACTTCGAGCGCGAGGTGATGCGGATCACCGCCGGCGAGGGCGTGGATCTCGTCATCGACGCCCTCGGGCCGAGCAGCTTCCGCAAGGACTACCGGCTGCTGCGACCGGGGGGACGGCTCGTCATGTACGGGATCTCCGAGATCAGCAGCGAGGGCCGCCGCGACCTGCCGGCGACGCTGCGAGCGCTGACGAGGATGCCCGCGGCGACCTGGCCGTGGTGGAAGAGCCTCTCGGCGATGAACGAGAACAAGGGCGTGTTCGGCCTCAACCTGCTCAAGTGGTGGGACCGGGAGGGCGATATTCGACGGATGACGGAGCCGCTGATGAGCGAGCTGAACGCTGGACGGCTCAATCCCGTCGTCGCAGCATCGTTCTCCTTCGAGGAGGCCGGTGACGCGCACCGCTATATCGCCGAACGCCGCAACGTAGGCAAGGTTGTGCTGTTTCCCTAGTGGGGAAGAGCTACCGGAACAGGGGTCGGTCTTTCGATGAAGAGGGCAATCGTCATCTCGTTCGCGATCGCCGCGGCTGCGTTCGCGGCGTCGGCGATCGCGACGGCGTCGTCATCGTTCACGGTGCTGCTCGCGGGAGGGTCGGCGTCGAACTCGATCCACATCTGGCTGACCCCCGACGGGCACGACTACGTGATCGATTCGATCGTCCCGCTTGAAGTCGGCGGCGAAGTCTGCACCAACCCCGAAGCGAACCCGAATGAGTTGGTCTGCCCGGCACCCCCGATCGCCGGGTTCGAAGTCAATGCCGACGGCGGCGACGACAAGGTCACGGTTTCGAGGGGCGTGACGATTCCGGTCACCGTCAGGGGCGGTACCGGTCGCGACACGCTGGTCGGCGGGTCCGGCGACGACAAACTGATCGGCGGCCCCGGGGCGGACCGTCTGATCGGCGGCCCCGGCGACGACGTCCTGATCGGCGGCCCCGGCGACGACGTCCTGATCGGCGGCAGCGGCAACGACACGCTGCTCACCGGCCCCGGGTTCGACTTCACCCGCGGCGGCTCAGGCAAAAACGTCATCAAATAGCGGCCGGCGGGTCAGCCCGCCGCCGCCTCGGCGACCGGCTCCTCCTGTCCCCGGGTCCAGATCCTGCCGCCGACGAACAGCAGCGCTATCAGGAAGCCGACCAGCGCGAGGAACGCGTCGAGCCGGAACCCGGCCTGGATCCCATCGACGAAGGTTTCCTGCGAAGAGAACACGGTCGTCGTCAGGCCAAGGCCGATCGACCCGCCGGCGATCTGGAACATGTAGATGATGCCGCCGGCAAGGCTGGTCTGCGATTCGTCGACCGACGTCACCCCGGCGGTGGTCGCGGTCGGGTAGAAGGTGCCGATTCCGATTCCAAGCACGATCATTCCCGCGACCAGCGAGCCGTAGCCGGAGCCGGCGTCGACCATCGAGAAGGCGAACGGGGCGATCGTTATGCAGGCGGCGCCGACCACGACCAGCAGCTTCGCTCCGAGCCGGTTGTAGAGGGGGCCGGCGATGAACGAGACCAGGGCGAATGTGGCGAGGAACGGCAGCATCCCGAGCCCCGCTTCGAGCGGGGTGTAGTCGAGCTGCGTCTGCATGAACTGCGGCAGGTACAGCAGCGAGGCGAAGAACGTCGCCGAGACGAACAGGATCGCCAGGCACGAGGCGCGAAAGCTCTCGTTGCGAATCACCTCGCGGGGAATCAGGGCGCTGTCGCCGGCCCGCCGCTCGATCGGGATGAAGGAGACGATCAGGATCACGGCGATCGCCAGGAGGCCGATCGTCCTCGCGTCCCCCCAGCCCCAATCGTCGACCTGGTCGAGCGCGATCAGCAGCGAGACGAGGCCGAAGGAGATCGCCGAGACGCCTGCGTAGTCGATCTTCTGCGAGTCGACTTCGGGCTCCTCGATGTGGACGAAGTAGTAGGTGACGAGGACGGCGAAGACTGCCACCGGGACGTTGGCGAAGAAGATCCAGCGCCAGGTCAGGAGATCGGTGAAGACTCCGCCGATCAGCGGCCCGATGGCATTGCCGAGGCCGGCGGCACCGATGATGATGCCTCCGGCGAGCCCCGCCTTCTCTTCGGGCAGGATCTCGTAGGTCATCCCGAGGATCGCGGGCCACATCATCGCGCCGCCGATTCCCATCAGGACCCTGGTGAAGATCAGGAAGGTCTCGGTCGGCGCGGCGCCGCCCAGCGCCGACATCGAGGCGAAGATCGCGGTGCCGATGAAGAACACGCGCCGGCGGCCGAACATGTCGGCCAGCCGCCCGCCGGTGACGATCAGGACCCCGAACGTCAGGGCATAGGCATTGACCACCCACTGCATCGTGTTGACGTTCGTCTCGAAGTCCTTCTCCATCGTCGGGATCGCGACGTTGATAGCCGAGAAGTCGTTGGCGATGACGACGACGCTGGCTCCCATCGCGACCAACGCGAGCCAAGGAGTGCGGGCCATGAGGTGAGCTTATTGCGGTCGGCGGCGCGTGCGCTAAGCTGGTTCGCGAATGACGCACCGGCTCAACAGCCTCGCGCTTCTCCTTCTCCTCCCCCTTCGGGGGGAATAGCGCTGGGCGGCGCGTGAGCCGCGAGAGAAAGGTCATTCGAGTCAAAGCGAGAAGGAGGTAGGTCCAGTGGCACCATCGGACGACGCCAACCGCGTCCACATTTTCGACACGACCCTGCGCGACGGCGAGCAGTCGCCGGGGATCTCACTCAACACGGCCGAGAAGGTCGAGATCGCACAGCAGCTGGCGCGGCTCGGCGTCGACGTGATCGAGGCCGGCTTCCCGATCACCTCGCCCGGCGACTTCGAGGCGGTCGAGGCAATCTCTCGCGGGGTGGAGGGCCCGGTCGTCTGCGGCCTCGCCCGCACCCACAAGGCCGACATCGACGCCGCCTGGGGGGCGATCCGCGACGCCCAGCGCCCGCGCATCCACACGTTCATCTCGACATCGGACATCCACATCGAGCACCAGCTGCAGACCGATCGCGAGGACGTCAAGGGCCAGGCCCGGGCAGCCGTGGCGCTGGCCAAGTCCTACTGTCCCGACGTCGAGTTCTCGCCGATGGACGCGACCAGGGCGGACGTCGAGTTCACCGCCGAGGTCTGCGCGATCGCGGTCGAGGAGGGGGCGACGGTGATCAACATCCCCGACACGGTCGGCTACACGACCCCCGAGGAGTACGCCGACTACTTCCGGCGCCTCCACGAGCTGGTGCCGGGGCTGAGCGAGGTCGAGACCTCGGTCCACTGTCACGACGACCTGGGGATGGCGGTCGCCAACTCCTACGCCGGACTGCTGGCCGGCGCCCGCCAGGTCGAGTGCGCGGTCAACGGGATCGGCGAGCGGGCCGGCAATTGCTCGCTGGAGGAGATCGTGATGCTGGTCCGGACCCGCGAGGACGTGCACGGCCTGACGACCGGCGTCAACACCCGCGAGCTGGCGCGGACGAGCCGGATGGTCTCGCGCCTCACCGGCTACGCGATCCAGCCGAACAAGGCCGTCGTCGGGCGCAACGCGTTCGCCCACGAGTCGGGGATCCACCAGGACGGCGTGCTGAAGGAGCGGACCACGTACGAGATCATGGAGGCGACCGAGGTCGGCCTCGAGTCGAACTCGATCGTGCTGGGCAAGCACTCCGGCCGACACGCGCTGCGCGACGCCCTGGAGCAGCTCGGCTTCAAGGTCGAGGGCAACGCCCTCAACGCCGCCTTCAAGCGCTTCAAGGAGGTCGCCGACCGCAAGAAGCAGGTAACCGCGCTCGACCTGGAGGCGATCGTCTCCGACGAGATGCGCGAGCGCGAGGACGCCCATGAGCTGGCCTGGTTCGAGGTCGAGGCCGGGTCGCGGCGCGAGCCTCTGGCCCGCGTGGCGGTCAAGCTGCCCTCGGGCGAGGAGGCGGTCGGCGAGTCGAGCGGCGACGGCCCGGTTGACGCGATCTTCCTCGCCATCCAGAAGGCGGCCGACACCGAGTGCGAGCTGCGCCAGTACACGGTCGAGGCTGTGACAGGGGGAGAGGACGCCCTCGGCGAGGTCAGCGTGATGCTGCGTGCTGCGGGCCGCCTGGCCACCGGCCAGGGCGTCGCAACCGACATCCTCGAGGCCTCGGCGCGCGCCTACGTGCGGGCGCTGTCGAACGCCCTCGAGGGAGCCGCGATCCGCGAGGCCGAGGCGGCGACCGCAGAGGCCGCCGTCGAGCGCACCCCGGGCCCGTAGCCGTACCGGCACGCAATCGCCACAAAGCGCGCACCACCTCTGACCGGCTCCGGGCGACGATCGCCCGATGCCGGCCGAGACCGAGACTGCATTTGGGCCTCCTATCGGAGCCCAAATGCAGTCTCGCGACCTCGATGGGCTGATGGTTGACCTGGCGGGCCGCCAGCACGGGGTGGTTTCGCGGAGGCAGTTGCTGGATCTGGGCCTAAAGAGGGGGTGGATCAGGGTCCGGATCCAACGCGGACAGCTCCATCGGATGCATGCGGGCGTCTATGCGCTCGGGCGCCCTGACCTGCCTCTCGAGGGAAGATGGCTGGCGGGAGTTCTCGCGGGTGGCGACGCGGCGGTTCTCAGCCACGGCTCGGCTGCCGAACTCTGGGACATCCGTCGCCGCAGAAGGGCATCCACGGTCGAAATCGCATCCCCCAGGTCGACGAGATCGACGAACGGACTTCGCCGACATTTCGTTCAGCGTCGCCTCAGTGAGGTCACCACCAGGAAGGGGATCCCGGTCACGACGCTCCCTCGCACGATCATCGATCTGGCGGCGATCCTGCGGGTGGAAGCTCTCGAAGCCGCAGTGCGAGAGGCGCAGTATGCGCACAGCCTCGACCCGGAGTCTCTGCGGCGTCTCCTTTACGAGTACCGGGGATGTAGGGGAGTCGCCCGACTGAGGCTCTGCCTCGACAATCTTGGGATCGGGCCGAAGGGTCGTACGCGAAGCCGATTGGAGGATCGGTTCGCTTCGCTGCTCGCGAGATCCGAGATTCCCCAGCCACAGCTGAACGCGCTAGTGGATGTCGGCGGCGAGTTGATCGAAGCCGACTGCCTCTGGGCCCGGGAGCGGGTGATCATCGAACTCGATGGTGGAGCCCACCGCACCGACTCTGCGTTTGAGTCGGACCGCGCCCGCGACCGCCGGTTGCAGGCTCTGGGATGGAAGGTCGGTCGGGTCACCTGGTCGCAGCTGGACGAACCGGAGGCGGTCCTCGCTGACCTCAGGCGGATGCTCGAAGGCTCATGACCCGTAGCGCCCGCCGAGAATGCATTTCGGGCTCATATTGGAGTCCAATTGCAGTCTCGGCCCTCGGGCAGCGGGACTCTGTACGTGATAACGTACGACCGTAATGAGGACTGACGCCCAAGAGCAGAGCGACAGCGTCGCCGCCGAGGCCGCCGGCAGCCGTGTCGGAGCGCGTGTCCACGCGCTGCGCGACGCGATGGGGCTCTCGCTGCGGGAGCTGGCCGAGCGCAGCGGGGTCAGCGCGCCGATGCTCTCCCAGGTCGAGCGCGGCGAGACCAGCCCGACGATCGCCGTCGCTGCGAAGATCGCCGCCGGCCTCGACCTGACGCTGTCGCAGTTGCTGCGCCTCGACGAGGGCGAGCACGTGGCGATCAGCCGCGGGCAGGGTCGCCGCAGCTCCTCGCGCGGGGGGCACCGGTTCGAGGAGCTGACGCCGCCGCTGCCCGGTCAGCGCGCCGACGTCTCGCTGCACACCCTTGAGGCGGGCGCCGCGACCGGCGGACCGAACGACCCGCCGATGCACGAGCCCGGCAGCCGCGAGACGACGGTCGTCCTCGCCGGCACCGTCGCCCTGATCGTCGACGGCAGCCACCACGAGCTGAACGAGGGCGACGCCGTCACCTTCGACGCCGATCTTCCCCACCACTTCGAGAACGAAAGCGACGACCCGGCCCGCTTCCTCGCGGTTATCGCCGCGGGCCTGCGGAGGAGTTAGGAGGCGACGATGCCGAAAACGATGTTCGACAAGATCTGGGAGGCGCACGAGGTATCCGACGGGCTGATCTACATCGACCTCCACCTCGTCCACGAGGTCACCTCGCCGCAGGCATTCGACGGATTGCGGCTGGCAGGGCGCGAGGTCCGCCGCCCCGACAAGACTCTCGCCACCGCCGACCACAACGTGCCGACCGACGGGACGAAGGTGGCGCGGATGATCGCCGACGAGCTCTCTCGGGTCCAGGTCGAAACGCTGGAGCGAAACTGCGAGGAGTTCGAGATCCCGATCCACTCACTCGGCTCCGACCGCCAGGGGATCGTCCACGTGATCGGGCCTGAGCTGGGGGTCACCCAGCCCGGCACGACGATCGTCTGCGGAGACAGCCACACCTCGACCCACGGCGCCTTCGGGGCGCTGGCGTTCGGGATCGGCACCTCGGAGGTCGAGCACGTGCTCGCCACCCAGTGCCTGGTCCAGAAACGGCCGAAGACGATGCGGATCCTCTACCAAGGCGAGCTCGGCGCCGGCGTCACCCCCAAGGACCTGATCCTGGCGACGATCGGGCGGCTCGGAACCGGCGGCATGGTCGGCCACGCGGTCGAGTACGCCGGGCCCGCCATCGAGGCGCTCTCGATGCCCGGCCGGATGACGATCTGCAACATGACGATCGAGGGTGGTGGTCGCGCCGGAATGATCGCCCCCGACGAGACGACCTTCGAGTGGGTCCGCGGCCGCGAGGCCGCCCCCGATGACTTCGATGCCGCCGTCGCCCGCTGGCGCGGGCTCCCGACCGACGGGGGCGCGAGCTTCGACAGCGAGGTCGAGATTGACGCATCGAGCATCTCGCCGATGGTCACCTGGGGGACCAGCCCCGGCATGGTCGTCGAGGTGACCGACTCGGTTCCCGACCCGGCGGCGATCGACACCCCGGCCGACCGCGAGTCGGCGGAACGGGCGCTTCGCTACATGGACCTCGAGCCCGGAACGCCGATGACCGAGATCAGACCCGAACGCGTCTTCATCGGGTCCTGTACCAACTCGCGGATCGAGGACCTCCGCGAGGCCGCCTCGATCGTCGACGGCCGCAGGGTCGCCGACTCGGTCCGGGCGATGGTCGTCCCCGGCTCCCAGCAGGTGAAGCAGACCGCCGAGGCGGAGGGCCTCGACGACGTCTTCCGCTCGGCCGGTTTCGAATGGCGCGAGGCCGGCTGCTCGATGTGCCTGGGGATGAACCCGGACATCCTGATCGAGGGCGAGCGCTGCGCCTCGACTTCGAATCGCAACTTCGAGGGCCGTCAGGGCAAGGGGGGAAGGACCCACCTCGTCAGCCCGAGGATGGCGGCCGCCGCGGCGGTCGAGGGCCATTTCGTCGACATCAGGGATTGGAGCCAGGCATGAGGCCGATTGACGTAATCGAGGGCGGCGTCTCGGTCCTGGATCGGGCCGACGTAGACACCGACCAGATAATCCCCAAGCAATTCCTGAAGCGGGTCGAGAGGACGGGCTTCGGCGAGTTCCTCTTCTACGACTGGATCCGCGACGGCGAGATCGAGCTGGAGCCGAACCCGATCCTCGTCACCGGCCGCAACTTCGGCTGCGGCTCCTCGCGCGAGCACGCCCCCTGGGCGCTCGAGGACTTCGGCTTCCAGGCGATCGTCGCGCCCTCCTTCGCCGACATCTTCTACTCCAACTGCACCAAGATCGGCCTGCTGCCGGCGATCCTCGACGAGGAGCACTGCCGGGCGGTGGCCGAAGCGGGGGAGGCCCGAATCGACGTCGACGACGAGACGGTCAACTGCGCCGCCGGCGTCTTCGAGTTTCAGATCGAGCCCGACGTCAAGCACCGCCTGCTCAACGGCCTGGACGACATCGGGATCACGCTCGAGAACGGCGCCGCGATCGACGCGTTCGAGGGCTCGGGCGCAGCCGAGCACGG
>DASXBC010000252.1:0-2668 GCA_036406355.1 Solirubrobacterales bacterium
GTGGTGGGGTCCTGGGGGAACGACGACTTGATCGAGAGCGCCTTCCGGATCGAGGAGTACACATCCGGAGACCGCGTCGACGTCGGCGACGTCTGGTTCAGCTTTCACCCGGTCCCGCACTTCGTCGAGACCTTTGCCGTGCGCATCGGCTCGGAGGGCGGCGGCGAGGTCGTCTACAGCGCCGACACCCGGCCGGGCGGCGAGATCATCGAGGCCGCCGAGAATGCGGACCTGCTGATCATCGAGGGCACGCTGCCGCGGCCCGAGCGCACCGGCAACCGGGGGCATCTGACGCCCGAGGAGGCCGGCGAACACGCCCGCCAGGCCGGAGCGAAGCAAGTGGTGATCACCCACCTCTCGGACGAGCTCGGAGACGACTGGGCGCGGGAGGAGGCCGAGAAGGGCTTCGGCGGCCCGGTCGAGATCGCCCGCGAGGGCGCCGTCTACGAGGTCTAGCGGGGCGGCCCCGTCCCAGCGACGCGGGGCGGGAGCGGGCGCCCGTTAGTCTGACCGGCGATGGGGGACCCGGCGATTGAGACACACGAGCTTCGGAAGTCCTATGGCGACGTGCAGGCGCTCTGTGGCGTCGGCCTTTCGGTCCAGCCGGGAACCGTCTACGGGCTGCTCGGGCCGAACGGTGCTGGGAAGACGACGACGGTTCGCATTCTCACGACCCTGCTTCCGCCTGACGGCGGGACCGCCCGGGTCAACGGCCTGGACGTCGTCGACGACGCGGCGGAGCTGCGCGCCCACATCGGGCTCGCCGGCCAGTACGCGGCGGTGGACGAGAACCTGACCGGCTTCGAGAATCTTGAGATGGTCGGCCGCCTCTACCACCGGCCCCGGTCCGAGGCGCGCAGCAGGGCGCGCGAGCTGCTCGAGCGCTTCGACCTCGAGGACGCCGCCGATCGCATGGTGAAGACGTACTCGGGCGGGATGCGCCGGCGGCTCGACCTCGCCGGGGCGCTCGTGATTCGCCCGCCGGTGATCTTCTTGGACGAGCCCACCACGGGTCTCGACCCGCGCGGGCGCCTCGGGATGTGGGAGGTGATCGAGCGGCGCCGGGCGGAGGGCACCACGGTCCTGCTGACGACGCAGTACCTCGATGAAGCCGACCGCCTGGCCGACCGGATCGCCGTGATCGACCACGGCGGCGTGATCGCCGAAGGCACCTCGGACGAGCTCAAGCGGCGCGTCGGCGGCGAGCGGATCGAGGTGACTCCCTGCGACGGCGCCAGCGTCGAGGAGGCGATCGCCGCTCTCGCCCCGCTCGCCTCCGATCGGCCGACCGCCGAAGACGGAATCGTGCGCGTCCCCGTCTCGGACCGGAGCGGCGCGATCGTCACGGCGGTGCGCCGGCTCGACCAGGCCGGAGTGGCGATCGACGACATCGGAATCCGGGTCCCCACCCTCGACGACGTCTTTCTCACCCTGACCGGCAAGCCGCCCGAGCCCGAGGAGCCCGAGGAGGATGGCGCCGGTCCCGAGTCCGAGGCCGAGCGCCGCGAGGCGGAGGTCGGGCGGTGACGGCCCTCGCGACAACCGTCGGGGACACGCTGATCCTCGCGGAGCGGAGCGTCAAGCGGATCGCCCGGCAGCCCGACCTGTGGACCTCGTTCACGATCCAGCCGATCATGTTCGTGCTGCTGTTCGCGTACGTGTTCGGCGGCGCGATCGGCGTGCCGTCGCAGTTCGGCAACTACAAGGACTTCCTGATGCCGGGGATCATCGTCCAGGCGATGTCGTTCGGCGGGTTCGTGACCGCGCTCTCCATCGCCGAGGACATGCAGCGCGGCCTGATCGATCGGTTCCGCTCCCTGCCCATGTCCCGCATCGCGGTGCTCAGCGGCCGCACGCTGGCCGACGTGGCGACCAACGTGGTCCAGCTGGCCATCATGATCGCGGCGGGCCTGGTCGTCGGCTTCACCTTCAGCTCCTCGCCGCCGGAGGTGGTTGCCGGGCTCGCCCTGGCGCTCCTGATCGGCTACTCGTTCTCGTGGGTCTTCGCCTACATCGGTCTCAAGGTCTCGACCCCCGAGGCGGCCAACGCGTTCGGCTTCACGATCATCTTCCCGCTCACGTTCCTCTCCTCGGCCTTCGTCCCGCCCGACACCCTGCCGGAGCCGCTCAAGACATTCGCGACCGACATCAACCCGTTCTCGTACATGGTCGACGCGGTCCGCGCGCTCTTCCTCGGGACCCCGGCCGGCAACGACATCTGGGTCACCATTCTCTGGTGCGTGGGCCTGATCGCCGCCTTCAGCACCCTCTCCGTCATTCGCTACCGCCGCGCGGTGGCGAGCTAGTGCCCTAGTCGATCAGCGCACCCGCGCTGACGTTGATCGTCGCCGCGGTCATGCTCCGCGCCTGATCTGAGGCGGCGAAGGCGGCGGTGTTGCCGACGTCCTCCAGGGTGGCGGCGCGGCCGGTGAGGGTCTGCCCCGCGATCAGCTTCGCGATCTCGTCCCCTCCCTCCATGTCCCGAAGCGAGTCCGGCACCCCGCCGCTCTCGAGCGTGACGACGCGAACGCCGTGCGGCCCGAGCTCGACCGCGAGCCGGCGGCGGAAGCTCTCGATCAGGTCGAAGGCCGCCTGCGTCGCGCCCAGCAGGTAGTCGCGGTCCGGTCCGCTCCGGTCGCCCGGCCCGCCGAAGAAGAGGATCGCCCCC
>DASXBC010000253.1:0-9614 GCA_036406355.1 Solirubrobacterales bacterium
GCGATCGCAAAGATCATGTCGGTGTCGCTGAAGTAGATCGCGACGATCGCGCTGAGCATGATCGAGACGAGGCCGACGCCCCAGGCGGCGCTCTCCGCCGTGCGCGTGCCGCGGGCGAACGCGCTGCGCACCGACGCCAGCAGGAATACGAGGAACGCCAGCAGCGCCGGAATCCCCGCGATCAGCAGGATGTAGAGGTACTGGTTGTGGAGGAAGTACTGGGGCACCTTGACCCAGACCCCCTGCGCCGTGGCTTCGAAGAACTCGGCGCCGAACTGGACCCCCGGCCCTATCCCGGTGAGCAGATTGCGCTTGGCGACGCCCCAGGCGATTTCGGTCTCGTTCTCGCGCGACTGGATCGATGCTTCGGCGAGGAGGCTTCCGCGGTTGGTCAGCGTCGTTCCCCGCGCGATCAGCGGGCTCAACTTCGATTCGGGGCCGGGCTGGGCGCCGATCAGGACGAGCGCGAACGCGGCCACGGCGAGTGTCCCGGCGAGGCGGCGGCGGACCTGCGGCCCGGCGAGCGCGAGCAGGACCGGGAGGCCGATCACGATGCCGATCCACATGTTGCGGTTGAAGCTGACCACGATGTTGAGCGACATGCCGACGACCGCCAGACCCCACAGCAGCCGCTCGCGGCCGTGGTACCGGATCGTTTTCACGACCGCGTACCAGTACAGCGCGTAGGCCAGCGACAGACCGGGGAGCCGGACCCGCTGGATGATCCCGAGCCCCTCTTCGGATTTGATGAACTGCTGCGAGGGATCCTGGAAGAACGATTCCGGCCCGCCGAGGAGCGACAGGTAGACCGCGACGAAGCCGGTCACGGCCGAGATCATCGTCGCCCAGAACAGCAGCCTTCGCAGCGACTCGCGATCGGAGAAAAGCCTGACGATCACGAAGAAGAAGACGAACGTCAGGTACGCCCGGCTCCACGAGAAGGCGTTGAGGATTTCGGTCGTCCCTTCGTTGACCGCCAGCAGGATCGAGATCCCGACGATGACCAGGAACGCGAGCAGGCCCGCTCCGGCGATCCCTCCCAACCCCCTGCGTTGCGGCCGCGTCACGGCGACCACGAACAGCGCGCCGAGCAGGACTTCGGGGCCATTGGCGTTCAGCGGCCCGATCGAGACCGCGAAGAGTTCGCTGTAGAAGACCGAGGCGCCGAGGACGAGCGTCGCGACCGCGGTCAGCATCGGGTACCTGAAGGCGAAGGCCACGCACAGGGCAGCGACGAAGACCCAGAGCGCGATCGAGACCCGGCCCGAGGCGAGCACGCCGGCGAGGAAGACCTCGGTCAGCAGGACGCCGGCGATCACCGCGAGTTGCCTCGCGCGATCTCCGGTCAGCCGCTCAGGAAGACTGATCCGAGGATGTGGAGGATGAGCCGTAGTAGTAGCGGTAGCCACGCTCAGACGGTGTGAAGTTGGCGACCACGCCCAGCGCGTTGCCCCGGGCGAGGATCAGCTGTTTTCTCAGTTCGTTCGCGGCGTCGCGGGTGGTGTGCCCGAGAGCGCCGATGACGAGAACACCGGAAACCTTGGGAACGAGGGCAAGCGCGTCGCTGACGGCGGAAAGCGCCGGGGTGTCGAGCAGGACCAGCGAGTAGCGGCTCCGCAGCTCGGCCAGCACCTCCTCCATCCGTCCGCTCTCGAGCAGCTCGAACGGGTTCGGCGGCGACGGGCCGGCGGGCAGCATGTGGAGGCTCCTCGCCTGTCCGCGCTCGGAGACGCCGAGATCCACCTCGACGATCGCGCCGTCGAGGCTGGCCCCGGCGAGGACCGAGGACAGGCCCATCGAGCCTTCGGCTTTGTGGAGGTCGGTCTCGACCAGGATCACGCTGTCGCCCATCGACGCCATCGTCATCGCCAGGAAATCGGCGACCGTCGACTTGCCGTCGCCGGCGAGCGGGCTGACGATCAGGATCGAGTCGAGCGTCCCGTCGACGTTGAAATAGCGGAGGTTCGCGCGCAGGGTCCGGAACGCCTCGACCTCGCCGAATTTCCCGACTAAGTCGGTCAGCTGGTGCGTCGAGCCGCCGAGCGCTTTGCTGCGCGGGATCCGCGCCAGCAGCGGCAGGTTGTAGATCGATTCGAGCTCGGATGGGTCGCGCACCGCGCGGTCGACCCGCTCGAGCAGCGCCGCCAGCCCGATCGCGACCGCGATCGCCAGCACGAACCCGAGGAAGAGGTTGCGTTTGACCTTGGGCGAGGACTGTTCGGAGGGCGGCTGCGCCCGCTGGACGAGCTGGGCATTGCCGGTCAGGGTCGACTGCTGGAGCTTGAAGCGGTCGAGCTGGTCCCGCAGCTCGACCCCCCTCGGGCCGACCAGATCCCCTGGCGTGAGCGTTTCGATGCTTTCTTCGACTTTGGCGATCGCCTGGGTCAGGAGGTGTTCGGTCGATGCGCGGCGGAACTGGATGTAGGAGAGGGCATAGGCGTTGGCGGTGCGGGCAGACTCTTCCGGATCGACCGTCGTCGCCTCGATGTCGGCGATGTCGGCGGTCGCGCTGGCCTTGACTTCGACTCGTTCCTGGACGACCGCGGTCGGGACGTTCAGCTTTTTCGCCGCGCTTTCGGCGATCACCCCGAGTTCGGCCAGCGCCGTGTTGGTGGCCTGGGCGCGATCGGGATCGATGAAGCCGGTTTCTTCTTCGCCGACTCCCAGGGCGGGGCCCTGGAAGAGGATCGTCGCCTTCGCCGTGTACTTCTTCTCCTGGGTGAGGGTGATCCCGAAGACGACCAGCGGGATGATGATCAGCGCCTGGAGGACCACCCATTTGCGGCGCAGGACGATCCCCCACCATTTCTCGAGCTGGCTCTGCTCGCGCTCCGCGCCCTCGCCGCCGGGGCCGCCGTGCCAGCCCGGCGATCGCGGCATCGCATCGGCATCCGGGTGACTGATCGAGGAGGAGGGGGCTATCGGTCGCTGAACGCTCATGTCGGCATCGGGAGGAGGGGCTCGCCGGAATCGGGCGGGCCTGCCAGGGTACTTGCAAACCGCACCGGGGCGGGCCGTTTGCGCCCTTCGGGCGTCACCGCCCGGCCCTCCCGAATGCCGCTTTCGCTCGGTCGCGGGCCCCTTTGAGGGCGGGCCTCAGGCTGCTGTGCCAGGCGTACGCGGGCGCCGCTCGGGCGCCGCGGAAGCCGCGGATCGCGGAGCGCCCGCGGAGCTTGTCAGCCCAGCGCAGCTTGTAGCCGTCGGGACCGCCGAGCAGGTCGTAGCGCTCAAGCCCCTCCTCGATCGAGGCGCCGAGGACGGCCGCGCGCAGCACAAGCCCCGGGGCGAACCGCCCGAGGTCCTCGTCGTATGCGGTCTTGATCAGGTATCCGCAATTACGGAACACGCATCCATAGTCGGCAGCGATCAGCTTCTCGTTGAGTTCGAGCATGTAAAGGCGCAACCAACCCTGCGCCGCCGCGGTCTCGGCGAAGGCCCGATAGTGGGCGACGAGCGCGGCATCGCCGGCGATCGCCGTCCCCCCCTTCCCCTTCCAGCCGGAGGCCTCGAGGGCGAGGAGCGCATCGAGGTCCTGGTCGATCGATGCGGCGTCCGTGACCACGCGGAAGGCCAGGTCTCCCTCCTTCTCGAGAGCACGACGACGGCGCCCGACCTGGGACCGGAGGTTGCGGCTCCGGGCCGCGAGCAGATCGTCGAGGGAGCCGGGGAGCTCCAACCACGGGCTCGGTTCGAGCGCCTTCTCGACGACGTGGCAGCCGTGGTCGCGGAGGATCGCCGCCGGCATCGACGCGTCATCGCCGTCGAGCAGCGGGGCGAGCGCAATCCGGCGGTGTCTCATCTCGCCGACCTCCGACCAGAATCGCGAGCGGGCGCCACTGTCGGCGGCGACCACGTTCCAGTCGTTCGTGTGGGCGTTGACCGCGGCGCGCAGCTCCCCTCCGCTCTCGCGGAACAGCCCTCCGGCAAGCAGCGACCCGTCGTCGTCGCGGAGGACCAGCGCGACCGCCTCCTCGGGCGCAAAGGCGCGCCACCAGCTGCCGAGCCAGGCGGCGGTGAGGAACGGGCTCTCGCCCTCCGCGGCGAGAGCATCCCATTGCGGTTCGATATCCGCGAACCCGGCGAGGTCGCAGCGCGTTAGGGCCACGTTCAGGACCGCCGCATCGCGAGTGCGCGCTCGAGCGCGCGCGAGGCGAACCCCGACTCCGCGAGCCGCGAGTAGCGCCAGGACCGCAGCGCCAGCCGCCTGGTCGTGTCGTCGTGGAAGACGCCGATCCGCGGCCAGGCGAGCGGCAGCGGCGCGGTCGGCTTCTGCGGCAGCGAGACCGCGACCGTGTATCCGGCGTCGGCGGCGGCCTGCCTGACCCGGCGATCGTGAAGCCCATAGGGATAGGCCAGGGTCGGCGCCTCGATCCCGAGCCTCTCGACGCAGCGCGCGCGCGACTCCTCGAGCTCGGCGGCGAGGCGGCCGTCGTCGACCTCGGTCAGCTTCGGATGGGTGTGGGTGTGGGAGCCGATCTCCCAGCCGCGCTCGCGCAGCCCCCCGAGCTCGTCCCATGACATCGGCGCAAGCTCCCCTTCGTGCGGAGTGTCGAGCCAGATGTCATAGCCCTCCCAGCCCATCAGCTCGCCGCTGTCGACGTAGGAGGTGGGGGCGTAGACGGTGGCGACGAAGCCGTGCCGGGTCAGCAGCGGCTCCGCCTCGAGCACCGAGCGGTGGGCGTCGTCGAAGGTGATCGCGAGGACCCGCTCGTCGCCGGACGGGCCGCCGAGCGCCTCCGACAGGGTCGAGCTCCGGTATCCGCGCTTCGCGAACCACTCGAGCTGGCGCTCGAGCGAGTCGGGCGTGACCGTCGTCTCCGCCGGCCAGGTCGGGCTGACGCCGTGATAGCAGACGACCGTGACGCCCATCAGAGCCTCTCCACGATCGCCTCCGCCATCGCGGCGGTGTCGGTCGGCTCGTCCCCGTCGGCGGCCAGATCGGGGGTGACGACGCGGTCGGAGACTGCCGATCCGACCGCGGCCTCGAGCCGGGCCGCTGCCTCGGCCTCCCCAACGTGGCGCAACAGCATCGCGCCGCTGAGAATAAGGGCCGTGGGGTTCGCGGTTCCCTTTCCGGCATGTCGCGGGGCCGATCCGTGCACCGCCTCGAATACGGCGCAGGCGTCGCCGAGGTTCGCTCCCGGCGCCACTCCCAGCCCGCCGACCAGCCCCCCGGCGAGGTCGGAGACGATGTCGCCGTAGAGCATCGGCGCGAAGAGGACATCGAACTGGGCCGGGTCCCGGACGAGGTCGGCGCAGACGCGGTCGACGAGCCGGTCGTCGACGTCGAGCTCGGGAAAGTCGCGGGCCGCGGCCAGCGCCGAGTCGAGGAAGACGCCGTCGCTCGCGCGCATCACGTTCGCCTTGTGCACGACCGTCACCCGCCGCCGGCCGCTTTCCAGCGCCCAGCGATAGGCGGCCCGGGCCGCGCGCTCGGAGGCGTGGGCGGAGATCGCCTTGACCGAGATCCCCGCGTCGGCGGCCGGAGCCCTGCCGCCGGCGGCCGCGACCGCGTCGCGGATGCCCGCCGCGCCGGCGTCATCGGGCCCGTATTCGAGACCCGCGTAGAGATCGCCGGCGGTCATCCGCACGACCACAAGGTCGACCCCCGAGAACGGCGTCCGGACGCCGCGGACCGACCGGCTCGGCCGGATCCCGAGGAAGAGGTCGAGCCGCTCGCGAAGCATCACGTTGACCGATCGGTACGGGTCCTCGGCCCGGGTCGCCACCGGGCCCTTGAGGGCGACGCCGCACTCGCGGATCGCCTCGACCACCGCCTCGGGCAGGGCATCGCCGCCCTCACGATAGGCGGCCTCGCCGACCTCGCGAACATCCCACTCGATCGCGACGCCGGTCGCGTCCAGCGCGCGACGGGCGGCTCCCACCACCTCGGGCCCGATCCCGTCACCGGGGATCAGGCAGACGCGCCGCGCCACGTCTCTGCCGGAACCGACATCAAGGCCACGGTAATCCAGATCGGAGCTAGAGTCCCCGACACTTGACCGACGAAACTCAGATACCAGCCAACGAGGGCGGCGTCGGAGCCGAAAAACCGAAAACGTCGGAGATGCACCCCGGTCCGGGATTCCGCCTCCGCGAAGGCTTCGACCGCCCCGACGCGAGTCTGGTCGCCGGCCTCGGCGAGTTCGACACGCCGCTGATCTCGGACCTGATGAACCGGCTCTACGCGATGTCGCCCGAGCTGCGGCCGCTGACCGACCCCGATCTCTCGATCGCGGGGCCGGCCTGCACGGTCAAGTGCTATCCCGGCGACAACCTGATGGTCCACAAGAGCCTCGACCTCGCCCAGCCCGGCGACGTCGTCGTCGTCGACACCAGCGAATCGGCGCTGACCGCGGTTCTCGGCGACCTCGTCTGCACCAAGGCGCGCCATCGCGGCATCGCCGGCTTCATCGTCGACGGCCTGATCCGCGACCTGCCGGCGATCCGGGCGCTCGGCGATTTCCCGGTCTTCGCCAAGGGCGTGACGCCGAAAGGGCCGCTCCATCGCGGCCCCGGAGAGATCAACCACCCGATCTCCTGCGGCGGGATCGTCGTCAACCCCGGCGACGTGATCGTCGCCGACCTCAACGGTGTCGTCGTCGTCCCCTGCGGGATCGCCGCCGACCTGCTCGAGCGCCTGCGCGAGCGGTCGAAGGTCGAAGCCGACTACACCGCCGCCGTCGCCCGCGGCGAGTTCTCGAACGATTGGGTCGACGCCGCGCTCGACAGCAGCGGCGCCGTGCGTGAGTGAACGCCCGCCCGCGATCCTGCTCGGTGGCGGGGTCGTCGCGCTCTCGGTTGCCCGCGGCCTGAGCGGCGCCGGGATCCCGGTCATCGCCCTCGGCCACGGCGAGGACCCGGTGCGCCACTCGCGCTGCCGCGCCGAGTTCGTCGACAGCGGCGGCGGCGAGGGCGTCCAGGGGCGCTGGCTGGAGTGGCTGCGGGCCGGTCCCGGCGAGGGGGCGATAGTCCCCTGCAGCGACGACGGGCTCGAGATGATCGCCGCCAACCGGGACGCGCTCGCCGCCGGCGGCTACGCCCCGGCCGAGGCCGACGACGACGTCGTCATGGCGATGCTCGACAAGGCCCGGACGGCCTCACTCGCCGAGGCGGCCGGGGTCGACGTCCCGCGGACGGCGGTCCTCGAGCGCGGCGCCGCCCTCGGCGATCTGCTCGACGCGTTCGCGTTCCCCTGTGCGCTGAAGCCGCGCCAATCCCACCACTTCACCCGCCACTTCGGGATGCGGAGGAAACTGATCCTCGTCGCCTCGCCGGCCGAGCTCGAGGCCGAGCTCTCGCGGCTGCCCGAGGGCCTCGAGATGATCGCGACCGAGATCGTGCCCGGGCCGGAGCTGTTCAGCTCCTACTACAGCTACATCGACGAGGACGGCAGCCCGCTGTTCCACTACACGAAGCGGAAGCTGCGCCAGTTCCCGATCCACTTCGGGCTCGGCACCTACCACCGCTCCGATTGGAACCCCGAGGTCGCCGAGGAGGGGCTGCGCTTCTTCCGCTCGATCGGCCTGCGCGGCCTCGGCTGCGTCGAGTTCAAGCGCGACCAGCGCGACGGCCGCCTGAAGCTGATCGAGTGCAACCACCGGATCACGGCGGCCGACGCCCTCCAGCGGGCCTGCGGCCTCGAGCTCGGCCGCCTCGTCTACGAGCGGGCCCTGGGCCTGCCCGTGACGCCGCCCGGCAAGCGGTTCCGCCGCGGTGTCGGCCTCTGGTTCCCGGCCGAGGACACCCGCGCCTTCCTCGGCTATCGCCGCGCCGGCGAGCTCTCGACCGCCGCCTGGCTGCGGAGCCTCATGGCTCCGGTCCGGTTCCCGATCGCGAGCGTCTCCGACCCGCTGCCGGCGATCGTCGCCGCCCTGCGCCGCATCGGCCGCGCCCTGCGCCGGCTTCTCCCGGGCTAGCCGCGCTCGGCCAGCAACCGCTGGAGGATCGGGATCGCGACCCGGTCGGCGTTCTCGGGGTCGCGGACGAGGTAGTGGTAGTGGAGACCGGGAGTGCCGTTGACCTCGATGATCCCGCCGCCCGCCGCGGCGAGCGACCTCGAGACGTCGGGTGTGATCAGGTCGATTCCCGCCAGCCGCAGCCCGAGCGCCGCGGCGGCGCTCCTCGCCTCGGCAACCAGTTCGGCGGAGAGCTCGGCCGGCGCCACCGTCTCGGCGTCGCCGGCGCCGCCCTGGCTGCGGGAAGCCTTGACCGCCACCTCCTGGCCGGCCGGCGGCACCGATCGCGGGCTCTGGCCGTGGTGACCGAGCTCGAGCAGGGCGTCGAGGTCGATCGTGATCACCCGCAGGCCCGCCTCGCCCTCGGCCGCCAGCCGGCGGTCGTTCTCCGAGCGGACGAGATCGATCACGGCGCTCCGCCCGTCGCCGGTCACGGCCGGCGCCTGGCGGCGCACGGCGCCCAGCAGCTCGCCATCGAGGAACAGCAGCCGGTACTCCTCGCCCTCGGCCCGCCGCTCGAGCAGCAGCTCGGCGCCGCTGCGCGAGGCGCGGACCGCGGAGCGAAGGAGGTCGTCGCGGCTCTGCACCCCGGGCGTCGCCCCCTGGCCGCTGCTGGTCCCGGCGGGCTTCACGACCCACGACCCTCCCCCGGCGATCGCCTCGAGCGCCGGCTCGAGATCATCGAGCACGAATGGGATCTGCTCGGGAACCGCTACCCCGGCTTCGGCCAGCAGCCGCTGGCTCTTCGCCTTGTCGAGGGCCAGGCCCAGCGCCCGCTCGTCATCGAGCGAGGTGACGTGGAGGTAGATCTCGACCGGCTCCTCGCCGCCGCCGATCTCGAAGTGGCCCCAGACGGGCTCCTCGATCGGAACCCCGACCGCGGCTGCCGCGGCGTGCCAGATCGCGGAGTTGACTGCGCGGGCGGGCCACATCGCCGCCAGGGCCCGCTCCTGGCGGCGCCGCTGCCACAGGTAGCGCGGCCCGGTCGCGGACAGCAGGTCGAGCGCGATCGCCAGCTCGCGGCCGCCCGCGCCTCCGCGGCGGGCGAGGGCGTATGCCGCCGAGGCCCTCAGAGCAGATCGAGCACGCCGCGGCGGGCGAGGCGGGCCAGCGCCTCGGCGCCGGCGCCGTTCGAGGCGGCGCTCAGGACCTCGCTCGCCTCGCGGCGGCCATCGACCGCCTCGAGCAGCGTGAGATCGGCCTGGGAGAGCGCCACCGGCGCCTCCTCCCACATCTCCGCCTGGGCGGCGTCGCCCCAGTCGCGGGTGTAGCGGCGGCTGATGCAGTCGAGCCTGCGGCCGAGGATCGGCACGGTTCCTCCGAGGTCGCCGTTGTCCGCCGTGGCCAGCGTCCTCTCGCGGACCTCGCCGTCGCTCGGGTCCTCGCCGAGCGGGTCGCAGTTGAAGTCGTTGAGCTTCAGGTAGAGGTTGGTCGCGCCGGCGGCCCTGCGCCGCGCGTGCCAGGTCGCGTTGCCGGCGAACATCATCACGTCGCCCGGCGAGTCGTACAGTTCGACCGGGTCGATCCCTTTCAGTGCCTCTTCGGGGCGCTGCTCCGGCGCCAGGCTTTCGAGGAACGCAGCGCTGACGTTGAGCGGGTTGACCTCGAGCTCGTCCTTCGGCCAGAGGATCAGCCGCGAGTCCTCGGGGACCTTGA
>DASXBC010000254.1:0-16679 GCA_036406355.1 Solirubrobacterales bacterium
CAAAGCGGCGCTCGCCGAGGCCGACGGCGATGCCGATCGCGCGGTCGAGATCCTCAGGGTCAAGGGCCAGGCCTCGGCCGCGAAGCGTGAGGGGCGGGGCACCAACGAGGGCGTCGTCGCCTCCTACATCCACGCCAACGACCGCGTCGGGGCGATGGTGGAAGTCCAGTGCGAGACCGACTTCGTCGCCCGCAACGAGGACTTCAAGGCGTTCGCCTACGAGGTCGCGCTGCACGTCGCGGCAACGGCGCCGCAGTACGTCTCCGCCGATGAGATTCCCGATGAGGAGCGGGAGGCCGAGCGCCGGGTCTTCGAGGAGAAGGCCCGCGAGGACGGCAAACCGGACAACGTCGTCGAAAAAATCGTCGAGGGCCAGCTCGCCAAGTGGGCGAAGGAGGTCGCGCTTCTCGACCAGGCGCACGTCAACGCCGACAAGCACGACTCGAAGTCGATCGAGGAGCTGCGCCAGGAGATGGCGGCGAAGACCGGCGAGAACATCCGGATCGCGCGCTTCGCGTACTTCCGCGTCGGTGGCTGAGCCCGACCCCCAGTTCAGCCGCATCCTCCTGAAGCTCTCGGGGGAGGCGCTGATGGGGGAGCTCAACTACGGCACCGACGCCGACGAGGTCCAGCGGATCGCGCGCCAGGTCGCGAAGGTCCGCGAACGGGGCGTCGAGGTCGCGATCGTCGTCGGCGCCGGCAACATCTACCGCGGCCTCGAGGCGGCGGCGGCCGGGATGGACCGCGCCACCGGCGACTACATGGGGATGCTCGCCACGGTCCTCAACGCGCTGACCCTCCAGGACGCGCTCGAGCACATCGGCGAGCACACCAGGGTGATGTCGGCGATCGACGTCAAGGAGGTCGCCGAGCCCTACATCCGCCGCCGCGCGATGCGCCACCTCGAGAAAGGCCGGGTCGTGATCTTCGCCGCCGGCACCGGCAACCCGTTCTTCACCACCGACACCGCCGCCGCGCTCCGCGCGCTCGAGATCCGCGCGCAGACGATCCTGATGGCCAAGAACGGGGTCGAGGGGGTCTACGACTCCGACCCGGCGACGAACCCCGACGCGAAGTTCATCCCCGAAATCTCCCACCGCGAGGCGATCGAGCGCGAACTGAAGGTGATGGACTCGACCGCGCTCTCCCTGTGCATGGACAACGGCCTCCCGATCTACGTCTTCAACATGGGGGACGAGTCGAACATAGATAGGATCGTCGGCGGCGAGAGAGTGGGCACGTTGGTCTCCAACGATCCCGCCGGCTAGGAGATGGACCAGTGGAGCTGATCGACGAGCTGCTCAAGGACGCCAAGGATCGGATGGCGAAGTCCGTCGAGTCGAGCCGCGGCGAGCTCGCCACGGTGCGTACCGGGCGCGCCTCTCCGCATCTTCTCGACCGGATCACGGTCGACTACTACGGCTCGCCGACTCCGCTCAAGCAGCTCTCCAACGTCGCCGCCTCCGACGCGCGGCTGCTGACGATAACCCCGTTCGACAAATCCGCGATCGAGGCGATCGAGAAGGCGATCCGCGAGTCCGACGTCGGCCTGACCCCGAGCAACGACGGCGGCGTGGTCCGCCTCTCGATCCCCGAGCTGACCGAGGAGCGGCGCCGCGAGATGGTCAAGGTGGTGCACGGCGTCGCCGAGGAGGGGAGGGTCGCGGTCCGCAACATCCGCCGCGACACGATGCACGACCTCCGCGAGCTGAAGAAAGAGGGCGAAGCCGGTGAGGACGACGAGCGTCGCGCCGAGACCGCCCTTCAGAAGCACACCGACGAGGCGATCTCCGAGATCGACGCCCTTCTCAAGGGAAAGGAAGAGGAGATCCTGGAGGTGTGAGGGCCTCCGCGCGGTACGTCGCGATCATCACCGACGGCAACGGCCGCTGGGCCCAGCAGAGGGGTCTGCCGGTGGTCGAGGGGCATCGGGCCGGTGCCGACACCCTCAAGGCGCGGCTCCGCGACGCGGTCGAGCTGGGGGTGGAGGAGCTCACCGTCTACTCGTTCTCAACCGAGAACTGGTCCCGCCCAGCCGATGAGGTCGACGGCCTGATGAGGATGTTCGGCGAGCGGATCGCCGGCGAGACGCCCGAGCTGAACGATGAGGGCGTGCGGATGCGGTTCGTCGGCCGCCGCGAGGGGATCGCCGATGACCTGATCGAGCGGATGAACTGGGCCGAGGAGACGACCGCGGCCAACGACCGGATTCAGCTCTTCGTCGCCTTCAACTACGGCGGCAGGGCGGAGATCGTCGATGCGGCGCGCAGCTTTCAGGGCGACTCCGAGGAGGAGTTCCGCAATCACCTCTACGCGCCCGAGATGCACGATCCCGACCTGTTGATACGAACCAGCGGCGAGCGGCGGCTCTCCAACTACCTGCTCTGGCAGTGCGCCTACTCCGAGCTCGTCTTCCGCGACGAGCTCTGGCCCGACTTCGGTCGCGAGGCGTTCGAGCAGTCGCTCGAGGAGTTCTCCGAGCGCCGGCGACGGTTCGGGGCGCGCTGATGGAGTCCGGCGGAGGACAGGACGAGGGACGCCGCGACTCCGAGTTCGAGCGAGCGGTCGGGCACTTCGAGGAACTCGACGATCCGACTGTCGCCCAGGAACGGCCCTCGCGCCCGCCGGTGCCGCCGCAGGTGCAGCGGCGGCGGATGCGCGGAGAGACGCTGCGGAGAATCCTCGTCGCGATCCCGTGGATCGCCTTCGCGATCGTGATCAGCATCGCCGGAGGGGTCACCTTCTCGATCGCGATGATCGCGATCGGCGTGCTCTGCATGCGGGAGTACCTGGCGATGGCTGCGCCCGTGCGGCCGATCGGGATCGCCGGATACCTGACCGTCATCGCGCTGATCGTCGCCGCTCATTTCGGCACCGCCTTCAACGTGATGCTCGTCCTCGCGGCATCGTTCCCGGTCCTCTTCGCCCTCGGCGCCGACCGCAAGCACCGCGATGGGATCACGATGTCGATGGGGGTGACGCTGCTCGGGATCGTCTGGATCGGCATCCCCCTCGTCCACGCGGTCCTCCTCCGCGACCTCCCCGATCACGGCGCCGCGCTCCTGATCGACGTCCTCGTCGGGACCTTCGCCTGCGACACCGGCGCCTACGCGACCGGCCGCATATTCGGCACGCACCGGATCGCGCCGAGCCTCTCGCCGAACAAGACGCTGGAGGGGCTGATCGGGGGTTTCATCATCGGCACGATGGCTTTCTGGTTCGCCGGCCTCTACCAGAACTGGCTGTCGGGGCTGGACGCACTGATCATCGGGGCGGCGGTCGCGGTCGCCGCCCCGATCGGCGATCTCTTCGAGTCGATGGTCAAGCGCGACCTCGGCACAAAGGACACCGGCCGCCTGTTCGGCCCCCACGGCGGCCTCCTCGACCGCCTCGACGCCGTCTTCTTCACGATCGTGGTCGCTTACTATCTGGCGATCCAGCTCGTCTACTGACCGCTGAGAATGCGTTCCGGGCTCTATGGGGAGCCCGAATGCAGTTTCGGCCGGTGGCGGAGCCAGCGTCGGCGCCTACCTAAACTCCGATCGATGAGGAAACTGGTCATCCTCGGCGCCACCGGGTCGATCGGGACCCAGGCGCTGCAGATTGTCGCCGGCTCCGACGACCTCGAGGTCGTCGGACTGACCGCGGGCACGAGCTGGGAGCCGCTGATCGAGGAGGCGCGCAGGCACGGCGTGCCGACCGTGGCCCTCGCCGACGCCGAGGCCGCGGGCCGGGCGGGCGAGGCATGGGACGGCCGCGTGCTCGCCGGCGAGGAGGGCATCCGGGCCCTGGTCGCCGAGTCGGAAGCCGACCTCGTCCTCAACGGGATGGTCGGCGCCGCCGGCCTCGGCCCGACAGTGGTCGCGCTCAGCGAGGGAATCGACGTCGCCCTCGCCAACAAGGAGAGCTTGGTGATCGGCGGCGAGCTGACGATGGCTCTCGCCGAGGCGACCGGGGCCCGGCTGCTGCCGGTCGACTCCGAGCACTCCGCCCTCTTCCAACTGATCGCCTCGCAGCCTCCGGGGACCGTCGAGCGGCTCGTCCTCACCGCCTCGGGCGGGCCCTTCCGAGGCCGCACCGATCTGGCCGAGGTCAGCGTCGAGGACGCGCTCGCGCACCCGACCTGGCGGATGGGCGGCCGGATCACGATCGACTCGGCAACGCTGATGAACAAGGGGTTCGAGGCGATCGAGGCCCACCTCCTGTTCGGGATCCCATACGAGCGGATCGAGGTGGTGATCCACCCGCAGTCGATCGTCCACTCGTTGATCGACCTCAACGACGGCGCCACCCTCGCCCACCTCGGCTACCCCGACATGCGGGTCCCGATCTCTTACGCGCTCCACTACCCGGAGCGAGCCGACGTCGACGTCCCGCGGCTCGACCTGGCGACGGTCGGCGAGCTCGACTTCGAGCAGCCCGACCTCGAGACATTCGCCTGCCTGCGGCTCGCGCTCGAGGCGGGACGCGCCGGCGGCAGCGCGCCCTGCGTCCTCAACGCCGCCGACGAGGTCGCGGTCGAGGCCTTCCTCGCCGGGCGGATCCCGTTCACCGCGATCGGCGCCGCTGTCGAGGACGTCCTCGCCGGGATGCCCGCCCGCCCGGTCACCCACTTCGAGGAGCTGTTCGCGATCGACGAGGAGGCCCGCCGCCGCACCGAAGAGCGGATCGCGGGGTTTGCAGCCGTATGAACTGGGTCCTGATCTTCCTCGGCTTCTCGGCGCTGGTCATCCTCCACGAGGCCGGGCACTTCGTCGCCGCAAAGGCGACCGGGATGCGAGTCGAGCGCTTCTTCCTCTTCTTCCCGCCGAAGCTGGTCTCTGTGAAGCGAGGCGAGACCGAGTATGGGATCGGGGCGATCCCGGCGGGAGGCTTCGTGAAGATCACCGGCATGAACCCCGACGAGGAGCTTCCTCCCGAGATCGCCGCCCGGGGCTACTACCACCAGCCTGTCTGGAAACGGATCGTCGTGATCGGTGCCGGCCCGGCGGTGAACATCGCGATCGCGCTGGTCATCCTCTTTTTCATCTTTTTCCACTACGGGTTCGAAGAAAGCACGCAGACGGTGGGAGGGATCGAGCCCGGAAGCCCTGCGGTGGGCGCGCTGAAGAAGGGCGACGAGATCCTCGCCGTGGACGGCCGACGCTATCCCCGCCTCAGCACCCATGCGCGGCTCGAACGATTCCGGCTGGACATCTCGTCACACAGGTGCGTCGGCAAGCAGGTCAACGGCTGCCGAGCCGAGACGCCGGTGACACTCACGGTGCGCCGCAACGGCGAAGTGAAGACGATTGCGGTGGCGCCGAAGTACGACGCCGCCGAAGAAGCGTCCAGGATCGGCTTCCGCTACGGGTCGAAAACCGTCGACTTGGGCGTCGGCGGCGCGGCACAGCACGCGGTCGATTCGACCTGGTTCGTGACCAAGGGAACGGTTTCAGTCTTCGGTCGGCTGTTCGAAGAAAAGCAGCGGAAGCAGCTCTCCGGGGTGGTCGGGGTCAGCGACGTCGCCAACGAAAAACTCGATACCAGCACCAAGGAAACTCTGCTGCTCGTCGCGATCGTCAGTCTCTCGCTTGGGCTGATCAACCTGTTCCCGTTCCTACCGCTCGACGGCGGTCACATCTTCTGGAGCCTGGTCGAGAAGGTGCGCGGCCGACCCGTGCCCTACCAGGTGATGGAGCGGGCCGGCGTGGTCGGTTTCGTGCTCGTGATCACGCTCTTCTTCATCGGCCTCTCGAACGACATCGGCCGGATCTCGGGCGGCGGCTTCAGCGGCCACTAGACCGGCCGTTCCCTAACCCTTCCCGCCGACCACCTTGAAGCTGGCCGAGGCGGGCGTCGGGTCGGCGAGGCCGCCGGCGACCGCTTTGACCCGGATCTTGTGCTTGCCGGGCTTGAGCGATGGCGCCGTGAACGGCGAGCGACAGGCCTTGAACGGCCTGCTGTCGACGCTGCACTGGAAGCTCGCACCGCCGACCGTCGCCTTGAACTTGATCGTCGGCGTCCGGTCGTGCGTCTTCGCCGAGGGCTTCAGCGTGATCTTGGTGTCGGGCGGAGTCGGTTCCGGCCTGGGGGTCGGCGTCGGGGTGGGTGTCGGGGTCGGCGTCGGAGTCGGCGGAGGTGGCGGAGTGACGGGTGACCCGGTCGTGAAGATCGCGTCGTCTCCCTTGACTTCACCGCCGGAGCTTTTCGCGACCAGCTGGAAGTGGTAGGTGGTCGCCGGCGAGAGGCCCGTCAGCAGTTCAGAGACGCCGACGTTGCCGCTGCCGCTGCCGGCGATCTTTTCTTCGGTCTTCTGGCCATAACCTTCGGTCGTCCCGTAGTTGAAGAAGTATTTGGTCTGCTGGCCCTGTGGGTTGACGGAACCACTCAGTTTCGCCGCCGTTTCACCGATTTCGGTCGCCGCCCCGGTCGTTGCCGATGGCGCCCCGATGGCGTGGGTCGTGAATTCTTTGTCCAAACCCTTGACTTCGGAGCCTCCGTTGGCTGAGTTCTTCGCGACGATCTGGAAGTGGTAGGTGGTTTCCGGCTGGAGCCCGGTCACCGGTTTCGACACGGTGACGTTCGAGGTCCCAGATCCGGCGACGACTTCCGCCGTTGTTTCGCCATAGCCCGTGGTCATCCCGTAGTTGAAGAAGTATTTGGTTTCAAGCCCCTTCGGGTTGACGACTCCTTTCAGGGTCGCTTCGGTCACGCCGATGCTCGTCGCCTGTTCCGTGGTCGCGGTCGGCGGGCCGGCCGTGGTGAATGTGCGTTCAGCGCCCATCGTCGTCCCGGAGGGGTTTTCGGCGACCATCTGGAAGTGATAGAGCGTGGCGCCGGTCAGGCCGCTGATCATCGCCGACTTCGAGAGGGTCGCATTGCCGGAGCCCGCGGATTCGTGGGTCGTTTCGTGATCCAGGGTGGTCGTCCCCCACTTGAACCAGAACGTCGTCGACTGGCTGGATGGGTTCACCTTGCCGTTGAGCGTCGCTTCGGTCTCATTGATTCCCCCCGCCGGTTCCGTCGTCACGGTCGGCTTGGTTGGACCGGTCACCGTGATCGTTCCAGTCATTTCGGTCGGGTGGATGTAGCAGTGGAAGTTGTAGGTCCCGGCTTGGGTGAAGGTGCAGGTTCCGCTCCAGTTTCCGGTCCCGCTGTTGATCGGCACCCCCGAGGTGCAACTCGGTGTCGCCGGTGGGCTTTCGAACACCACACCGTGCGGAATCGACTCCGTGTTCTTGAATTCGATTTCGCCGCCGGGGTTGATGGTCGCGGTTTCCGGCGTCCAGTTGTAGGTGCCCACGCCGCCGGTGGCTTCGATTGTCTTTTCGGCGGCGAGCCCGCTGACCACGCCGACCGACAGCAGCGCTCCACCGAGGACGGACGCCAGCAGAAGGTGCATCGCCAGATGCCGCTTCCGAAACCTCAAACGGGGCGCGAATCGCCGGTCAGACATGAAGGACCACTCCTCTCTTCAGGGTCAACGCCGCCCGGCCGGGGGGCGTCACGACCACCTGGACTGTCAATGGAAGCCTTTTCTGCGCCCGCAGCGTGCGGCGGGCCCCCGCCTTGAGCGGGACCGTGAACGAGAGGCGGCCGGCCCGCAGATCTGAGCGCGAGAGGCGGCCGACCCGGCCGCCGCCCTTCGCGAGTAGCAGCACCTCGAGCCTGCCCCCGGCGCTCGCCTGCGAGAGGTTGATCGAGCCCCGCACCAAGCTCCCGCGCTGAAGCTTTGCGAGACTTAGCGCCCGCGACGCCGGTCCCCGCAGAGGCGATTCGGTCGCCCCCCCCGAGGGCGGGGGTGGGCCGACGGGGACTTCGGTCGAGCTGACCGTGATCGTCCCCTTCATTTCGGTCGGGTGGACGGTGCAGACGAACGAGTAGGTCCCGGCCTGGCCGAAGGTGCAGTCCCCGCTCCAGCTCGTCCCTTCCCCGTTTACCGGAACGCCGCCCGTGCAGCTCGGCGCCCCCGGCCCGCCGGTCCATTTGAGCCCGTGCGGCACCGAGTCGCTCGGGTTCTTGAAGGTGACCGTCCCGCCGAGGCCGGTGCTCGCCGTCGAGGGCCTCCAGAAGTAGCCACTGCTGCCCGGACCGGCGGCTTCGATCGTCGGCCCTTCGGCCGAGCTGCCGGGGACGAACAGCAGCGCTGCGGTTCCGAGCAGCAGAACGGCCGGCAATCCCTGCCTCCCACGCCAACCTAGGCCCCGCGGCGCACCCATACTCCTGTCATACGGGCGCGACCGAGGCCGGGTTCAAACCCGGATACCCTTTGGTCATGGCCTCGAAGCGCCAGATATTCGTCGGCGGTGTGCCGATCGGCGGCGGCGCCCCGGTCGCCGTCCAGACGATGACCAAGACCGAGACGGCGAACCTCGCGGCGACCATGGAGCAGATCCGCAAGGTCGCCGACGCCGGCGCCGACCTGGTCCGTGTCGCGGTCCCGCGCGACGAGGACGCGGCCGCGCTGCGGACGATCGTCGCCGAGTCGCCGATCCCCGTCATCGCCGACATCCACTTCAACCACACGCTGGCGCTGAAGGCGATCGACGCCGGCGCCCACTGCATCCGTCTCAACCCGGGCAACATCGGCGGCCGCGAGAAGGTCGCCGAGGTCGCCGAGCGCGCCAACGCCGCCGGGATCCCGATGCGGATCGGCGTCAACTCCGGCTCGCTTCCGAAACACCTTCACGAGCTCGAGCGCGAGAACCCCGTCGAGGCCCTGGTCGCGGCGGCGGTCGAGTTCGTCGAGCTGATGGAGGGCCTCGACTTCACCAACTTCAAGGTCTCGATCAAGTCGACCAACGTGCCGAACACGATCGCCGCCAACCGCCTCCTCTCGGAGAAGATCCCCTACCCGCTCCACCTCGGGATCACCGAGGCGGGGACGAAATGGTCGGGGTCGCTGAAGTCGGCGGTCGGGCTCGGCACCCTGCTCGCCGACGGCGTCGGCGACACGATCCGGATCAGCCTCTCGACCTTCCACGCCGAGGAGGAGGTCAAGGTCGCCTGGGAGATCCTCAAGGCGCTTCACCTCCGCCAGCGGGGACCGGTCCTGATCGCCTGTCCGACCTGCGGCCGCCTCCAGTTCGACATGGACTCGGTCGTCGCCGAAATCGAGCAGCGGCTCGAGCGCTACACCGAGCCGATCGAGGTCGCCGTCCTCGGCTGCGCCGTGAACGGGATCGGCGAGGCCAGCCATGCCGACTTCGGCATCGCCGGCGCCAAGAACGAGGGCCTGATCTACGCCCACGGCAAGCCGCTTCGCAAGGTCCCCCAGGCGACTCTCGTCGACACCCTGTTCGAGGAGATCGACAAGTCGCTGCACCGGGGCGGGGTCGAGTTCGACGAGACCGAATCGCGTGAGGGCGCCGAGTGGCTGGCGAAGATCGAGGAGGAAAACGCCGGCGACCTGACCCCGGAGCGGATCGCGATGCTCGAGCACGAGGCGGCCGAAAAGGGCGAGTCCGACCGGGTCCTGCTCGACGAGGATGCGTCCCCGACCGCCGGTCGCCGGTTCAGCCGCGCCTGAGATGGCGACCGAGGCCACCGGCACGAGCGAGAGGCCGAAGGGCCTCGGGGCCGCGACGATGGCCGAGGCGTTCCAGCTGACGGCAGCCGAGCACGCCGACCGCACCGCGATCCGGACCAGGGGAGACGAGTTCTCGGTCACCTGGGCCGGATATGCCGAGCGTGTCCGCGACGTCGCGGCCGGGCTGGCAGCCGCCGGGATCGAACGGGGCGACACGGTCGGGATCATGCTCACCAACCGACCCGAGTTCCACTTCGTCGACACCGCGTCGATCCACCTCGGCGCGACTCCGTTCTCGATCTACAACACCTCGACCCCGGAGCAGATCGCGTACCTGCTCGAGGACGCCGAAAACCGCGTCCTGGTCACCGAGCAGGCGTTCCTCGACACCGTGCTCGCCGCACGCGCCGCGGGCTCCAACGAGGTCGAGACCGTCGTCGTCGTCGATGGCGATGCTCGGGAGGGCGCGATTTCGCTCGCCGAGCTCGAAGCGGGCGGCAGCGAGGACTTCGACCTCGAGGCGGCCTGGCGAGCGGTCGAGCCCGACGACCTCCTGACCGTGATCTACACGTCCGGCACGACCGGTCCGCCGAAGGGCGTCCAGCTGACCCACGCCAACCTCCTGGCGACCATCAACGCCTTCGACGAGCTGCTGCGGATGCCGGCTGACGGCCGCCTTGTCTCCTGGCTGCCGATGGCCCACGTCGCCGAGCGGAACTGCACGCAATATCTGCCGATGACCCACGGGTTGACGACCACCTGCTGCCCCGACCCACGCCAGGTGGTCGCCTACCTCGCCGAAGTCAGGCCGACCTGGTTCTTCGCGGTGCCACGGATCTGGGAGAAACTGAAGGCGGCGATGGAGATCGCCTTCGATGCCGAGTCCGACGTCGCCCGCAAGGAGGCGATCGTCTGGGCTCTGGAAGTCGGGATGAAAAAGGTTCGCGCCGAGCAGGCCTTCGGGGTCGTACCACCGGAACTGGCGCTCGAATACGCCAAGGCGGACGAGGAGGTCCTGTCCGACCTGCGGGCCCGGATCGGCCTCGACAAGGTCGAGGCGGTCAACGTCGGCGCCGCGCCGACCCCCCGTCAGGTGATCGAGTTCTTCCATGCGATCGGGATCGAACTGGCCGAGATCTGGGGGATGTCGGAGACCTCCGGCGCCGGGACCGCCAACCCGCCCGGCAAGGTCAGGATCGGCACGGTCGGCCCGGCGGCGCCGGGGATCGAGCTGAAGCTGGCCGAGGACGGCGAGGTGCTGATCCGCGGAGGGCCCGTGATGGCCGGATACCGCAACGCTCCCGAGAAGACCGCGGAGACGATCGATGACGACGGCTGGCTTCACACCGGGGACATCGGCGAACTCGACGAGGACGGCTACCTGACGATCATCGACCGCAAGAAGGAGATCATCATCAACTCGGCCGGCAAGAACATGTCGCCGGCCAACATCGAGGCGAAGCTGAAGACGGCAAGCCCGCTCATCGGGCAGGTGTGCGCGGTCGGCGACGACCGCCCCTACAACGTCGCGCTGATCGTCCTCGACCCCGACGCAGCGCCGGTGTTCGCCGCCCAGGAGGGAATCGGTGATGCCTCGCTCGAGTCGCTCGCGACCGAGCCGGCGATCCTCGAGGAGGTCGCGGCCGCGGTCGAGCGGGGGAACGGCGACCTCGCCCGGGTCGAGCAGATCAAGCGGTTCAAGCTGCTGGGCTCGGACTGGCAGCCCGGCGGCGACGAGCTGACGCCGACGATGAAGCTGAAACGACGGCCGATTGAACGCAAGTACTCGACCGAGATCGAGGAGATGTACGCCGAATAGTTAGTTTTGCGGCGTGACACGGTTCAGCCAGACGTTCCTGCCGACCCTGCGCGACCCTCCCGCCGACGCCGAGGCTGTCTCGCACAAGCTGATGGTGCGGGCGGGCCTGATCCGCCAGCTCGGCGCCGGGCTCTGGACCTACCTGCCCGCAGGCTGGCGGTCGGTGCGCAAGGTCGAAGCGGTGCTGCGAGAGGAGATGGAGGCGATCGGGTGCCAGGAGATGCTGATGCCCGTTCTGCAGCCGGCCCAGCCCTGGAAGGAAACCGGGCGCTACGCGATCGACGAGCTGTTCAAGCTCGAGGACCGCAGGGGCGCCGAGATGGTCCTCGCGATGACCCACGAGGAGTGCCTGACCTTCCACATCGCCCGCGAGGTCCGCTCCTACCGCGACCTGCCGCTGATGCTGTTCCACATCCAGACCAAGGAGCGCGACGAGCCGCGGCCGCGCGCAGGTGTCCTGCGGACCCGGGAGTTCACGATGAAGGACGCCTACTCCTTCGACCGCGACGAGGACGGGCTCGGTCGCTCCTACGAGCTGCAGAGCGGGGCCTACGCGAAGATCTTCGACCGCTGCGGCCTGCGCTGGTACCGGGTCGAGTCCGACGTCGGGATGATGGGCGGCTCCGGGGCCCACGAGTACATGGCGCCCTGCCCGGCGGGGGAGAACGAGGTCGCGCTCGCGCCGGGCTATGCGGCGAACGTCGAGATAGCCTCGGCCGAGCCGCAGCCGGTCGAGTTCCCGGCGCCGCTTGCCGCCCCCGAGGAGGTCGAGACGCCGGGGCTGGCCACGATCGAGGAGGTCGCGCCCCACCTCGGCCTTTCACCGGGAGCCCTGATCAAGGCGCTGCCGGTGATCGTCGAGGGACGGGGGATGGTCATGGTCCTGATCCGCGGCGACCATCGCCTCAACGAGATCAAGCTCCGCAACGCGCTCGGAGCCGAGTTCAGGCTCGCCGCCGGTGAGGAGATCGAGGCCGAGATCGGCCCGGTCGGGTACATCGGCCCGGTCGGGGCGGCGGTCCCGATCGTCAAGGACGCGGCGATCGTCCCCGGCTCCTACGTCACCGGCGCGAACCGGCCCGACACGCACCTGCGCGGGGTCGAGCCCGGCCGTGACTTCGAGTTCGAGGAGATGGACGTTCGCGCGGTCGAGGCCGGCGACACCGCCCCCGGCGGCGGCGCGATCGAGATCGAGACAGCAATCGAGATCGGAAACATCTTCAAGCTGGGGACGCGCTACTCGGTCCCCCTCGGCGCCAGCTTCCTCGACGAGAGCGGAACCGAGCTGCCGGTCGTGATGGGGAGCTACGGAATCGGGCCGGCGCGGATCGTCGCCGCCTCGATCGAGCAGCGAGCGGACGAGAAGGGGATCGTCTGGCCGCAGGCGATCGCGCCCTGGCGCGTGCACCTGGTCGCGCTCGGCAAGGAGGGCGAGCCCGAGCGCGAGGCCGCCGACCGCCTCTACGACGGCCTGCGCGCAGCCAGGCTGGGGGCCGACGTCGTCTACGACGACCGCGACGCCGGACCCGGCGAGAAGCTGACCGACGCCGAGCTGCTCGGCTGCCCGGTGCGGCTGCTGGTCGGCCGCCGTGGCCTCGCCGAGGGCATCGTCGAGGCGACCACCCGCGGTGACGGCGCCGAGCACCGGCTGCCGCTGGACGACGCGGTTGAGGGCACGCTCGCCCTCCTCGATGGCTGAGCACGCGCCATTCGGCCGCGGCCGGGTCCGCAGGCTGTTCGGCCTCGACCGCAGTGGCCCGGCGCCGCCGCAGACCGAGAAGGGCGAGCCGCTCCACCCCTGGACCCTGCCCAACCTGGTCGGCTACCTCCGGGTCGCCGCGATCCCGCTCTTCCTCTACCTCGCCTTCGAATCGGGCGACGGGCGCAGCGCCGGCGCAGCGATCGTCTTCTGGCTGATCGCCGCCGGCGACTACGTCGACGGGTTCCTGGCTCGCGTGACCGGCCAGTACAGCCGGTTCGGGGCTCTGCTCGATCCCTTCATAGACCGGCTCACGATCCTCGCCGGGGCGGTCGTCTGCTGGCATTTCGAGCTGCTGCCGCGCTGGGCGCTGGCGCTGCTCGTCGCCCGCGAAGTCGTGATGCTCGTTCTCGCCCAGCAGGGCCTGCGGCGCGGCGTCGAGATCAGGGTCAACTGGCCGGGCCGGATCTCGGTCTTCCCGATCATGGGCGGAATCTTCTTCGCGCTCGTGGTCGATGGATGGGTTCCGGCGGCGCTGCTGATCGTCGGCGTCGCGCTGGCGCTGCTGGCGACGGCGCTGTATGCCCGCGACGGCCTCGCGGCGCTACGGGCGCAAGACGGTGCCCAATCCGAGTAGAACCTTCAACCTGGGGTTGAACCTTTCGGCGCCGGCCACCTATAATCGGCCGTCAAGCGGCCAACGGATGCGCCGCGCCTCTCGAACAAGGAGCAAGATGGAGGACACCTTTCCCGACCTCGGTTCCCTCAACGACGAGGAACTGAAGGAGCTGATCGACAACTTGACCGAAGAGGAGAACGAGATCTCCTACCGGCGCCGCGTCCTGCACGGGAAGATCGACATCCTCCGCGCCGAGCTGGTCAACCGCCTGCGCCAGAAGCGCGAAAGCGGCGACTCGCTGATCTCCGGCGACGATGTCGCGCAGCTGACCGAGATCCTCGCCGGCAAGGCCCAGCCGCAGCCCCCGGAGGACAAGCCGGCCGCCTGACCGGCCCGGGAGGCGCGATGGCGGTCCACTGCACCGAGTGCGGCTTCGTCAACCCCGAGGGGGCGAACTACTGCCAGAAATGCGGCGCCTATCTCGGCGGCCCCAGCGACGGCGGCGGCGATGAGCCGACGACGATGACCTACACGGTCGACGACACCGGCGACATGCAGCCGATCGACATCGACCAGGTGCTCGAGAAGAGCGGCGCCGCGCTGGTCATACGCAGCGGTGGCGGCCGCTCCGGTGAGAGCTTCACCGTCGATGAGGACAGGGTCAGCATCGGCCGCAGCCCCGATGCCGGCGTCTTCCTCGACGACGTCACGGTCTCCCGCAACCACGCGCTGCTCGTCCGCCGCCGTGACGGCCTCTATATCGACGACCTCGGCTCGCTCAACGGCACCTACGTGAACCGGCGCCGGATCGAGTCCCACCGCCTCGCCGATGGGGACGAGATCCAGGTCGGCAAGTACAAGCTCAGCTTTCTGGAGAAATAGATGGCGACCGTCGACAAGACGCCGCGCGCCCGCGACTCGGCCAGCCGCCCGCGAAAGGCGCTGACGATCGGCGCCGTCTGCAAGATCCTCCAGAGCGAGTTCGACGACATCTCGATCTCGAAGATCCGCTACCTCGAGGATCAGAAGCTCCTCAGCCCGCGTCGGACCGACGGCGGCTACCGCCTCTACAGCCAGTCCGACGTCGAACGGCTGCGGACGATCCTTCGCCTCCAGCGCGACGAGTTCCTGCCGCTGCGGGTGATCCGCCAGGAGCTCGCCGCCGGCGGAGACCTCGAGTTCGGCGGGCCTGCGGACCGCCGCCCGCCGGGTGGCGCTGCCGTGCGGCGGGCGATCCTCGTCAACACGTCCAGCGCCTACCTCACCCTCGAGGAGCTGCTCGAGGAGACGGGCGCCCGTTCCGAGCTCGTCTCCGAACTCGAGAACTTCGGCATCGTCCAGCCCGAGAAACGCGACGGCAGGATCGTCTACGACGAGACCGATCGCGAAGTCGTCCGCTCCGCGAACGAGCTCTCGCGGGTCGGGGTCGCGGCCCGCAACCTGCGGATCTTCCGCTCCTCCGCCGACCGCGAGGCCAACCTGCTCGAGACGCTGCTGGGGCCGTCGCTGCGCTCGCGCAACCCCGAGCGCCGCAAGGAGGCGCTCGAGAGCCTCGAGAGCCTCGCGGCCACGGTCAGCCATCTCAAGCATCTGCTCCTCATCCGGGACCTGCGGCGGCTCGCCGGGGACTGATCTCCCCGGTGCCGAAGGTCACCCGCCGCCGCCACGTCTCCGCCCCTCCAGCCGAGGTCTGGGCGCTCGTCTCCGACCCCTACAGCCTGCCCCGCTGGTGGCCGCGGACCAGCAGAGTCGAGAGCGTCGACCTCAAGCCCGGCGGCCGGCGCAGCCAGTGGACCCAGGTGCTCGAGACGGCCGAAGGACGCGGGGTGCGGGCCGATTACCGCTGCGTCAGCTCGGCCGAGGGCGAGCGCTATGCCTGGGAGCAGCAGGTCGACGGGACCCCGTTCGCCAAGCACCTCCACAGCTCGAAGCTCGAGATCATTCTCCGCCCCGAGGACGGCGGGACCGCGGTCGCCCTCAGCTCCGAGCAGACGCTGCGCGGGCTCTCGCGGCTCGGCTCGCCGATGATGCGCGGCGGCCAGGGCCGGATCCTCGACGCGGCGCTGGAGGGGCTCGAGCGGGCGCTCGGCTCCGAGGGAGCATGAGCGCGGAGCCGCGCCGCGACTCGAAGTGGTGGGGATGGGGCGACCCCGCGGTGGCTCCCGAGCTCGACCCCGAGGCCCGGCGGATGCTCGTCGAGTGGGTCGGCGAGCTCGAGCCCGCTCCGCCGGCGGCGGAGCTGGACGAGTTCGAGCTTCCCGACCCCGAGCCGCTGCCGCCGGCGCTGATCGACGCGGTCGGCGCCGATCGCATATTCATCTCGACCGAGGACCGCCTCCGCCACGCGACCGGGTGCGGATACCGGGACCTCGCCCGGCTGCGGCGCGGCAGCCTCGATGCCGCTCCCGATGCGGTGCTGCTGCCGGCCGATGCCGAGGCCGTCGCCCGCGCGATCGAGGTCTGCGCGAGCGAGGACGTCGCCGTCGTCCCGTTCGGCGGCGGTACCAGCGTGGTCGGCGGGATCGAGCCCGTCCGCGGCGCCCATCCCCGGCTCGTCTCCCTCGACCTTGCCGAGCTGCGCGAGATCGACGTCGACCGCCGTTCGCTGACCGCTCGCCTCGGCGCCGGTCTCCGTGGACCCGAGGCCGAGGCCGGCCTCGGCGCCCAGGGCCTCACCCTGGGGCACTTTCCGCAGTCCTTCCAGTACGCGACGATCGGCGGCTTCGCGGCGACCCGCTCGGCGGGGCAGGCCTCGAGCGGGTACGGCCGCTTCGACGCGCTCGTCAGCTCGGTCCGGCTGCTGGCCCCCGCCGGCGAGATGCGGACGCTCGAGACCCCGCACACCGCGGCCGGCCCGGCGCTGCGCGAGGTCGCGATCGGCTCCGAGGGCGTCCTCGGGGTGATCCCCGACGTCACCGTCCGAGTCCGCCCGGCGCCGGCCGTCCGCCGCTACGAGGCGTGGATCGCCGAGAGCTTCGAGTCCGGCGCCGAGATCGTCCGGGCGATGGCCCAGGGCGCCGGCCTACCGGAC
>DASXBC010000255.1:0-3121 GCA_036406355.1 Solirubrobacterales bacterium
AGGGCTTCGGCGCCCCGGTCGACGTCGCGCAGGAGGGCGCTACCTACGAGGTCTAGTCTGTCCACGGTGGGGGACGCGGCGATAGAGACACACGAGCTTCGGAAGTCGTACGGCGACGTCCAGGCGCTGTGCGGCGTCGACCTGTCGGTCCAGGCCGGAACCGTCTACGGGCTGCTGGGGCCGAACGGGGCGGGGAAGACGACGACGGTTCGCATTCTCACCACGCTGCTTCCCCCCGACGGCGGGACCGCACGGGTGAACGGCCTCGACGTCGTCGACGACGCGGCGGAGCTGCGCGCCCACATCGGGCTCGCCGGCCAGTACGCCGCCGTGGACGAGAACCTGACCGGCTTCGAGAACCTCGAGATGGTCGGCCGCCTCTACCACCGGCCCCGATCCGAGGCACGGAATCGCGCCCGCGAACTGCTCGAGCGCTTCGACCTCGAGGATGCCGCCGATCGCATGGTGAAGACCTACTCGGGCGGGATGCGGCGGCGGCTGGATCTCGCCGCGGCGCTCGTGATTCGCCCGCCGGTGATCTTCCTCGACGAGCCCACCACGGGTCTCGACCCGCGCGGCCGTCTCGGGATGTGGGAGGTGATCGAGCGGCGCCGGGCGGCCGGCACCACGGTCCTGTTGACGACGCAGTACCTCGATGAGGCCGACCGTCTGGCCGACCGCATCGCCGTGATCGACCACGGGGGCGTGATCGCCGAGGGCACGTCGGACGAGCTCAAGCGGCGCGTCGGCGGCGAGCGGATCGAGGTGACCCCCTGCGCCGGCGCGAGCGTCGAGGCGGCGATCTCCGCTCTCGCCCCGCTCGCCTCCGATCGACCGACCGCCGAGGACGGAATCGTGCGCGTGCCGGTGTCGGACCGGAGCGGCGCGATCGTCTCGGCGGTGCGCCGGCTCGACCAGGCCGGAGTGGCGATCGACGACATCGGCATCCGGGTCCCCACCCTCGATGACGTCTTTCTCACCTTGACGGGTAAGCCGCCCGAGCCCGATGAGGCTGAGGAGGATGGTGCCGGGGCCGAGCCCGATCGCGAAGAGGCGGAGGTCGGGCGATGACGGCTCTCGCGACAACCGT
Source organism: Solirubrobacterales bacterium (assembly GCA_036406355.1). Taxonomy (GTDB): domain Bacteria; phylum Actinomycetota; class Thermoleophilia; order Solirubrobacterales; family 70-9; genus VRUE01. The sequence continues at coordinate 1,091 of DASXBC010000255.1, forward strand.
CGGGGACACGCTGATCCTCGCGGAGCGGAGCGTCAAGCGAATCGCCCGCCAGCCCGACCTGTGGACCTCGTTCACGGTCCAGCCGATCATGTTCGTGCTGCTGTTCGGGTACGTCTTCGGCGGCGCGATCGGCGTGCCGTCGCAGTTCGGTGACTACAAGGACTTCCTGATCCCAGGAATCATCGTGCAGGCGATGTCGTTCGGCGGCTTCGTGACCGCGCTCTCGATCGCCGAGGACATGCAGCGCGGCCTCATTGACCGATTCCGGTCCCTGCCCATGTCGCGCATAGCGGTGCTCAGCGGCCGCACCCTGGCCGACGTGGCGACCAACGCGGTGCAGCTCGTCATCATGATCGCGGCCGGCCTGGTCATCGGCTTCACGTTCAGCTCCACGGTGCCCGAGGTGGTTGCCGGGCTCGCGCTGGCGCTGCTGATCGGCTACTCGTTCTCGTGGGTCTTCGCCTACATCGGTCTCACGGTCTCGACCCCGGAGGCCGCAAACGCATTCGGCTTCACGATCATCTTCCCGCTCACGTTCCTCTCCTCGGCCTTCGTTCCCCCCGACACCCTTCCTGAGCCGCTCAAGACATTCGCGACCGACATCAACCCGTTCTCGTACATGGTCGACGCTGTCCGCGCCCTCTTCCTCGGGACCCCGGCCGGCAACGACATCTGGGTGACGGTCCTCTGGTGCGTCGGCCTGATCGTCGCCTTCAGCGCCCTGTCCGTCGACCGTTACCGCCGCGCGGTCGCCAGCTAGCTGGCCGGGCCAGTCAGTCCATCAGCGCCCCCGCGCTGACGTTGATCGTCGCGGCGGTCATGCTGCGCGCCCGGTCGGAGGCCGCGAAGGCGGCGGTGTTGCCGACGTCCTCCAGGGTGGCGGCGCGGCCGAGGAGCGTCGAATCCGCGATCAGCTTCGCGATCTCGTCTCCTCCCTCCATCTCCGGCAGCGAGTCCGGCACGCCGCCGCTCTCCAGCGTGACGACCCGGACACCGTGCCGCCCGACCTCGATCGCGAGCCGGCGGCGGAAGCTCTCGATCAGATCGAATGCAGCCTGCGTCGCGCCCAGGAGGTAGTCGCTCGGTGCGCTGCGATCGCCGGGTCCGCCGAAGAAGAGGATCGCCCCCGACCCCTGCTCGATCATTCGGCGGCCGGCGGCCTTCGAGGTGATGAAGGTGGTGCGCGCCGCCACCTCGATCGGGGCCATGTAGTCCTCCACCGCCAGCTCGACCAGCGGCGTGCCGTGTGTGTGCGGGTGCGTGATCACGTTCATCGAGACGTCGAGCGAGCCGGTCTCGGCGACGACCTCCGTGGCATGGGCTTCCACAGCCGCCTCGTCGAGCGCGTCAACCGTCGCGGTGCTCGCACTTCCTCCAGCGGAGCGGATCTCCTCGGCCACCGTCTCCAGCTTCTCCAGCGTGCGGCCGCAGAGGAACACGTTCGCTCCCTCCCGTGCGAAAGCGCGTGCGCAGGCGCCCCCGATCGAGCCTCCGCCGCCGTAAATGACCGCTGTCTTGCCTTCCAAAAGCACGGGATACCTCCTTGTCCGGGTTCGCAATTCGAGACCAGTCTCCCGCGCGGAATTCATCGCTGGCTATGGTGTCGGGGCGATGACTACGCAGCGAGATCCATTCGCGGACTTCGCGCGGATGCGGCGGGAGATGGACGAGCTGCTGGGCGACTTCTGGGACCAGCCTGCCCACCGCCAGCGCCGCCAGATCGCCGCCTTCGTACCGCGGGTTGACGTCTACTACTGCGGCGAGGACGCTCCCGACAAGGCGATCGTCAAGGTCGAGCTGCCGGGCATCGATCTCGAGGCGGTCAACCTAGAGGTCACAGGGCGGACACTGGTGATCAGCGGGGAGCGACCTGTCCGCGAGACCGAGGGACGGACCTATCAGCAGGTCGAGCTCCCATCCGGGCCGTTCCGGCGCGTGGTCGAGCTCTCCCTGGACGTCGACGCCGAGCAGGCACAGGCCACCTACGAGGACGGGATCCTCAGAGTCGAGCTGCCCACCCGTGTCCCGCGG